>CAZTEZ010000207.1:0-5791 GCA_964611815.1 uncultured Bacteroidia bacterium
GATGCTCGCTCGCGAAGAGGTCAAGATCAAAGGAAAACGCTACCATGCCCTCAAGTTTGAGCTGCTGATCGAAGAGGCAGGCCTGATGACCGATGGCAGCGAGATTCAATTTTGGATCTCCGATGACTTGAACAAAGTTCCGCTACGCATCGAGTCTAAGCTGATGATTGGTTCTCTGAAAGCGGACTTGACCGAGTGGGACAATTTGCGTCACGAATTTGCGGCCTTGATGGAGTAGCGTGCGCGCTGCTACGACGTTTAGAATTTTGGTAAAGAGAAAAGAAGATATGTTCCATTTTTCTAAATTTTTGTAGACACCTGCAGCTCGATAGCCAGCAGAAAGAGCTGCTTTTCAGCAACTTCAAGTGCACCGAAACCTTCTCGAATGCGCTGCACGCCTACCGGAAGGCAGTATTGAACGACAGCTGAGATACGGGGCCAGCTCCTGCATCCAGAACTGGAGGAGTGTGGCCTGTCAGGGGCTGCATAAAAAAAGCCGATGCATTGTGCATCGGCTCAAATTCTGTGGTACCCGGGACAGGACTTGAACCTGCACGGCCTTGCGGCCACTACCCCCTCAAGGTAGCGCGTCTACCAATTTCACCACCCGGGTTTGTACAAGAACGCCTGATTATCAGGGCATTACTTTCAGAATCTATCAAAGAAAGTGTGTGACTCGGCTGGGGCTCGAACCCAGGACCCTCTGCTTAAAAGGCAGATGCTCTACCAACTGAGCTACCGAGTCGGCCGCTTTTCAACTTGCGGACTGCAAAACTAGCGCCCCGACCGGGTATTTCCAAACCCATCTGGGCTTTTTTGATGGCCGATTTACACAGCTAGTCAAAGTTTTAGAAATTGATTCGCCGTATTGCTCAATTCAAAGAATCTATAACCGACTGTGAGTGAGGTGTTTTTACATACTCCTATTGAATTGGCACAGGCTTTGTAACTAGCTTTGCAAGTACCAATGACATCCCCCATGAAACACATCAACTTTATCCTCGCACTTACAGCCGTTTTCTGCTTTGGCGCTTTCTCGCTGGCTTTTTCACAAGGCGCGAATCTAAGCGTGATGACCGAAAACGGCGAGTATTTCAACCTGAAGCTCGACGGCCGCGTGATGAACAGCGAGCCCCACCAATCGATGCTTTTCGAAGGCCTTGCGCCTGGTTTCTATCGCTTGCAGACGGCAGTTGTAACGCCCGAGCAAGAGATTGTTCAGCTCAAAAAGAGCGTGAACATGGAGCCCGGCCAACATTACAAGTTCAACATTAAAACGAATCGCAATGGTGAGTACGTGATGCGCATCTTCGCGATTCAGCCGATTATGAATCAGCCGGGGCAAAACATGCCACCGCCACCCAGCGCGGGGCAGCATAGCCAGATGTCGCCGGGCTTCGACCCGGGCCAGCATCCTGGCAATCAACCCAATACGCAGTGGGATGATATGGGCTCTGCGACCATCAACGGTGCGACCGTGCGCATGTCATTCATGGACTTCGCCGGTACGGGCATGAGCGTGCAGGCCGGCCCCGGTGGCGCCAGCATGAGCGTCTCTGACGGGCAGGGCGGACATGTTAGTATGGGCGGGTCGGTCTCTCACACGCATGTTGAGACCCACACCCATGTTCATACGCAAGGTGGTGGTGCGCCTCATCCAGGCACGCCTCCCCCGCCCGCGCAATCATACGTGCCTGGCTACAACGGCCCTATCGGTTGCCCCGGCCCGATCATGGCGCCCGGACAGTTCCAGCAGGCGCTCGGCACCATCAAAAACCGATCGTTTGCTGATGAGCAAAAAACAGTGGCAAAACAGGTGCTGCGTAACAACTGCATCACGGTGAACCAGTTGAAACAACTGCTGCAGGTCTTTTCATTCGAAGATGACAAACTCGAAATGGCCAAGTTCGCTTACGACTCCACGCACGACATTGGTAACTACTACATGGTCAACGACGTCTTCACGTTCAGCTCTTCGACTGAAGAGCTCGAGCAATTCTTGAACGGCCGTTGAACCTGATGTAGATTACAGGATTACCAACTCTGTCTATTATGTACTGCAAACCAACCACACACTGCCTCCTTCACCTCAAAACGGGGGCAGTTTTGTTACTGCTGCTCAGCCTCAGCCTGCCAGCCCTCGCCCAGCGCGGGCGCAACCCGGCCAACCAGAGCTCGCTCAACGGCACCACCTATAACAGCAACCGCCGACCCCAGAACCCACACGCGCTGCCTGTCCAGGATTGCCATCAACCGATGCCCCAGCGGGTGTTTCTGCGCGAGTTGCAAATCATCGACGGCATCCACCAGGATGTAACGCGCGCGGTGCAGGTCGAGCGAGTGATCACCGACAACTGCGTCACCAGCTACCAGACGGGCCAGCTCTTGCGTCGAATCCCGACCTTCCGTCACCGACTCGAGACCGCCAAGCTTGGCTGGCACTACGTGTTTGACCCGCAGAACTACCACATGGTATTCGAGGTGCTGGGCTCACCACGCGATGTGCAGGAACTCGAGCTATATATGAACAACCACCAGTTCGGCCCGCAGCAGGGACGGGGTAGGGGGCGCACCGGACCAGGTCGTCGTCCGCAACCCGCGCCGCATCCACACCCACACCCGCATCCGCAACCCGGCCCCTCGTTAGTGCCCGGCTACAACGGCCCCATTGGTTGCCCGGGCCCACTGATGCATCAGGGGCAGTTCAGTCAGGCGCTGCAGAGCGTGCGCAGTCGCAGTTTTTCGGACGAGATGCGCATGGTGGCGAACCAGATGCTCCGTCACAACTGCCTCACCACGACCCAAGTGCGCCAACTGCTAGATGTGTTCAGCTTTGAAAGCGACCAGCTGTCGATAGCCAAATCTGCGTTCCAGAGCACCTACGACATCGGCAACTACTACCAACTGAGCAACGTCTTTAGCTTCAGCTCTTCGGTGCGCGAGTTAAATACTTTTCTGGATGCCCAGCCCGCGCTGCAGGGCCCGCCGCAAGGCGGTGGCGGCATGGGGCCGTGTACGTTCCCAACGCTTTCGCCCGGTGAGATGAACCAGATCATGACGACAGCCGAAAACCAGAGTTTTTCGAGCACCCGACTGACCGTTATGAAGCAGGGCGTTCGCAATCACTGCGTTACGACCGACCAGGTTGTTCGGATGGTGGAGGTCTTCACGCGCGACGACGACCGTTTGGACATGGCGAAGTTCTGCTATGAGTTCACGGTCGACCCGCAGAATTACTTCCAGCTGAACAACGCATTCACGTTTTCGAGCACAACGCGCGAATTCGACAACTGGTTGAACGGCCGCTGAGGTTGAGGTTGCTCCTTTGGCAAAAGCACATGTTACTGCTGCATGAGCTAGCAGCTGAATAGTAGATCGGGCTTAGAAGCTGAAAATGTGAAGTCTATGTGAAGTCAAATATGAAGCTTATGTGAAGTAGCTCTAAACGCTAGTTTTAGACCGATTCTAATTAAAACCCTTTTTGAAACCCCAAAGGCGATAATGCTTTGGGGTTTTCCTTTAAAACGTAAATTGCGGGCACGCTGAAACAGGAAACTGTGCGTCTGATCGCCAAGACGATTGTTTCTGGGAACTCAGCATAAACGCATCAATCTGTGTACTGCTTGGATAACAGCCGTATGAATCACCCGAGTAACTGTCTGCGACTACGTTTCGTGGCCCTCACATTCGCCTTTTTGCTGTCTGCGTTTGCAGGCTTCGCTCAGGATGGCGACCCGCTTGCGGAAGCCAATCAGGAGGAAGGCAAAAAAATCTACGAGCAGGTTTGTAAAGCCTGCCACGCCCTGAGTGCCAAGCGTGGCACCGGCCCCGGTTTCTATGGCGTCTTCGAGCGCTGGGAAAGCGACATCGAAGATATGGTGTACATGATTCGCAACGGTGCGAAGAAGTACATCGACGATGGCCGTCCGCGTGCCGACTACATCCAGGGCCTGGTTGACGATTACGGCTCGTACATGCCTGCTCAGAACGTTTCGGACGCTGAGGCGGTCAACACGCTGGCGTATATTAAAAACAACATGGTTGCCGAAACTGCTGGCGGTGGCGGTGCTGCTGCAGCTGATGCGGGAGCAGACACTGGTGGCATGGCGGCTGTTGATGCAGACACGATTTACGGTGGCCTTACCGTTCTGATCGCGGTGCTCGGTATTGCCATCATCGCGCTGATTCTCATCATCGCAGTGATCGTCGGCACGCTTCGTAGCCGTGAGAAAGGTCAGGAATACAACCTGCGCGAAGCACTTAACAATCTCGGCAACACGCTCAAAAACGGTTATGTCGCCGGTGGCGTAGTTCTCCTGGTAGTACTCATTGCTTTCAGCGGTCTTTATAACGTTGCGCGTGATGTCGGTCTCCATGAAGGCTATCAGCCCGTGCAGCCTGTCGCCTTTAAACACGATTTGCACGCCGGTAAGTACGAGATCGACTGCCAGTACTGCCACGTGGGTGTCGAGAAAGGCAAGAGCGCCACGATTCCTTCAACGAACATCTGCACGAACTGCCACCACAAGCAAGGCGGCATTCTGCAAGGGCCGGAGTACGGCGAGGCTGAAATCGCGAAGGTGATTGCCTCTGCCGAAAACAACCAGCCCATTGAGTGGGTGCGCATCCACAACCTGCCCGACCTCGTGTACTTCAACCACTCGCAGCACGTAAAAGTTGGCGGACTGGAGTGCCAGGAGTGCCACGGCCCCATCGAAGAAATGAAAGAGGTGTATCAGTACTCGCTGCTATCTATGGGCTGGTGCTTGAATTGCCACCGCGAGCGTGAAGTCGACCTCACCAAGAGCGACTACTATAAATTCCACCATGGCGCCTACTTGGGCAGTGAAGAGAAAGTCAAGGTGAAAGACCTTGGCGGCCTCGATTGCGCCAGCTGCCACTACTAATTCGTACTGTACTCGCAAACCTCCGTCAAAAAGATTAGATTCGCCCACCCCGGTCTTCAACCCCACAGCTGATATGGCTAACGAAAAACCACGCTACTGGACCAGCCTTGAGGAATACCATGGCGACCCGGAAACTCTGGAAAAAAACCAGAAGGAATTCCCGGAAGATCCGTTTGCTGCGATGCAGGACAATGGCTCTAAAGCCACGCGTCGCGATTTCCTCAAAGTCATGGGCTTCGGCCTGACTGCCGCCACACTCGCGGCCTGCCAAAAAGCCCCCGTGAAGTACATCATGCCGTACGTCAACCGTCCGGCTGACATGCTTCCTGGTACGCCCAACTATTACGCTTCAACTTTCTGGGATGGCCAGCAATTCCAGCCCATTTTGGTGAAAACCCGCGAGGGCCGTCCGATCTTCGTTGAAGGCAACAACGCCAGTGGCCTCACAGAAGGGGTTACACCGCGTGCAGCCGCCCATGTGCTGGGTCTGTACGACGAGCAGCGCCTGCAAAAGCCCGTCGCCAAAGGCAAAGGCTCTGATTGGAACAAGATCGACAAAGACATCGCTTCGGCGCTCTCTGGTGCTAAAGGTATTCGTCTCGTAACCCCTACTGTCATCAGCCCCAGCACCAAAAAGCTGATCGGTGAGTTTGGAGAGCAATACGAGAACTTCCAGCATGTTCAGTACGACTCGGTGTCGTTCTCTGGCATTCTGGATGCCAACGAAGAAGCCTTCGGTAAGCGTGCGCTGCCGCGCTATCGCTTCGACAAAGCCGATGTGATTGTAGGTATTAATTGCGATTTCCTCTGCAATTGGTTTAGTCCCGCAGAGCACATGTCGCAGTGGGCAAAAACCCGCGATGTGACTGGCGAAGACCATACGA
>CAZTEZ010000208.1:0-5770 GCA_964611815.1 uncultured Bacteroidia bacterium
GGCCAACGTGGATGACATCGACCACCTGTCGAACCGCCGTGTGCGTACTGTTGGGGAGCAGTTATACGCGCAATTTAGCGTTGGTTTGGCACGGATGGCGCGCACGATTCGCGAGCGCATGAACATCCGCGACAACGAGCTGTTCACGCCGGCTGACCTGATCAACGCCCGTACACTCTCGAGCGTAATCAACAGCTTCTTCGGTACGAGCCAGCTCAGTCAGTTCATGGACCAGACCAACCCGCTGGGCGAAATCACGCACAAGCGTCGTATTTCGGCACTGGGGCCGGGTGGGCTGTCTCGCGAACACGCTGGTTTTGAGGTGCGTGACGTACACTACTCGCACTACGGTCGCCTCTGCCCGATTGAAACGCCGGAAGGCCCGAACATCGGTCTGATTTCCTCGCTCTGTGTTTACGCGAAGGTGAACAATATGGGCTTTATCGAAACGCCTTACCGCGAAGTCAAGAAGGGTAAGGTGGACATGAAGAACTTCAACTACCTGAGCGCCGAAGAGGAGGACAACGCGATCATTGCTCAGGCGAACGCTGAAATTGACAAGAAGGGCAAGTTCATGACCGAGCGTGTGAAAGCGCGCCAACAGGGTGATTTCCCGGTCGTTGAGCCCGATGAGGTGCACTACATGGACCTCGCGCCCAACCAGATTGTCTCGGTTGCTGCCTCGATGATTCCGTTCCTTGAGAACGACGATGCCAACCGTGCCCTGATGGGCTCGAACATGCAGCGCCAAGCGGTGCCGCTCCTGCGCCCCGATTCGCCGATTGTCGGCACGGGCCTCGAGATGCAAGCCGCCAAGGACTCGCGTGCACTCGCCATTGCCGAAGGCAAAGGTGAGGTGGTTTACGCCGATGCGAAGGTCATCAAGGTGAAGTACGACCGCAACGATCGCGAACAACTTGTGAATTTCGAAGGCGAAGTATCTGAGTACTACATCCCGAAATTCCGCCGTACGAACCAAAATACGTGCGTCAACATGCGTTCGCGCGTGAAAAAAGGCGACAAGGTGGAGCAGGGTAGCGTACTGATCGACGGCTACTCGACTGAGGACGGCGAAATCGCACTTGGTAAAAACTTGTCGGTGGCTTTCATGCCTTGGCAGGGATACAACTTCGAGGATGCCGTTGTACTCTCCGAGAATGTTGTTAGTGATGATGTTTTCACGTCGTTGCACATCGATGAGTTTGAACTGCAGGTTCGTGACACCAAGCTCGGGCAAGAAGAGCTCACAAACGAGATTCCGAACGTCAGCGAAGATGCTACAAAGAATCTTGACGAGAACGGCTTGATCCGCATCGGTGCAGAGGTCAAAGAAGGCGACATTCTGATCGGTAAAATCACACCTAAAGGGGAGACCGACCCGACACCAGAGGAGAAGCTACTGCGTGCCATCTTTGGCGACAAAGCTGGTGACGTGAAGGACGCTTCACTTAAAGCGCCGCCTTCATTCAGAGGAGTCGTTATCGACAAAAAGCTCTTCTCGAAATCGCGCAAAGACGCGAAACAGCGCGCGGAAGATAAGAAGCTGCTTGCGGAAGTCGAGGAGCAGTACCGTCGCGACCTCTTCGAGCTGAATGACCAGATGGGCCAAAAGCTCATCGGGCTGCTAGGTAAAGACAAACTGAACGGCATCACGGACAAGTTCGGTCAGCAGGTACTTGAAAAGGGCAAGACCATCGACAAAGCCGTCGGGAAGATCAACTACATGGACGTGATTCCCGAGGGCTGGACCGGCGATGAGCAGACCAACAAGCTGATCAAGCAGCTCTTCCACAACTACAAGGGTCGCTATAACGTGCTGGACGGCCAGTTCAAACGCGACAAATATCAGATCAGCGTCGGCGACGAGCTCCCCACGGGTATCATTAAGCTCGCGAAGGTTTACGTGGCAAAAAAGCGAAAGCTGCAAGTGGGTGACAAAATTGCTGGCCGACACGGTAACAAAGGTATCGTTGCCCGGATTGTTCGTCGTGAAGACATGCCGTTCCTTGAGGATGGTAAGCCGGTCGATATCGTGCTCAACCCACTGGGGGTACCCTCGCGGATGAACCTGGGCCAGATTTTCGAGACCATTCTCGGCTGGGCCGGTTCAAAGCTGGGCAAGAAATACGCCACCCCGATCTTCGATGGCGCGACCTACGAGGAAGTGCAGGAGCAACTCGTTGAGGCTGGCCTCGACGACGACGGTCGCACTTACCTTTACGACGGCCAGAGTGGCGAGCGCTTTGACCAGCGCACGACTGTTGGGCAGATTTACATGCTCAAACTCAGCCACATGGTCGACGACAAGATGCACGCCCGTTCGATTGGGCCTTACTCGCTCATCACTCAGCAGCCGCTCGGTGGTAAGGCGCAGTTCGGTGGCCAACGTTTCGGTGAGATGGAAGTATGGGCACTGGAAGCCTTCGGTGCTGCGCACATCCTCCGCGAACTGCTGACCGTGAAATCGGACGATGTCATCGGCCGTGCCAAGACCTATGAAGCAATTGTCAAAGGCGATAACGTGCCGGAACCCAGCATTCCCGAGTCGTTTAACGTACTCGTCCATGAGCTGCGTGGCCTGGCACTGGAGGTAACGTTGGATTAATCGCGCATTCCCAACCGGGAGACAGATTAGTCTGGCGCTGCCAGATTTTCGCCTGCCCATAGAATAATCGCCGCAATTTCGGGTTCAATAACCAACACCACACAAACCACCGATCCCATGTACGCCAAACAGGATCAAAAACTTAAAAGCGATTTTCGCAAAATCACCATCAGCCTCGCCTCGCCAGAGAAGATTCTCTCGCGCTCGTATGGCGAGGTGATCAAGCCTGAGACCATCAACTACCGGACCTACAAGCCGGAGATGGGTGGGCTATTCTGCGAACGAATCTTCGGCCCCGTAAAGGATTACGAGTGCCACTGCGGAAAGTATAAACGTATCCGTTACAAGGGTATCATTTGCGACCGGTGCGGTGTGGAAGTGACCGAAAAGAAAGTCCGCCGCGAACGCATGGGCCACATTGCGCTTGTCGTTCCCGTGGCGCACATCTGGTATTTCCGGACGCTGCCCAACAAGATCGGCAACCTGATGGGGCTGTCGACGAAGAAGCTCGACCAGATCATCTACTACGAGCGCTACGTCGTCATTAACCCTGGCATTATGGCCGATGAGGGTCTGCAGTACATGGACTTCCTGACGGAAGACGAGTACCTCGACATCCTCGAGCGTATCCCGCGCGAGAACCAGATGCTCGACGACGGCGACCCCGACAAGTTCATCGCTAAAATGGGCGCCGAAGCCTTGGAGATGCTGCTCGGCCGCATCAACCTCAGCGAGCTTTCGCGTGCACTGCGCCGCAAAGCCGCCGAGGAAACTAGCCAGCAACGTAAAAATGATGCGTTGAAGCGCTTGAAAGTCGTTGAGGCTTTTAAGAATGCCAACAAGCGCATGGAGAACCGCCCCGAGTGGATGATCGTGCGCATGGTGCCGGTCATTCCGCCGGAATTGCGCCCGCTCGTACCGTTAGAAGGTGGTCGTTTCGCGACCTCCGACCTCAACGACCTCTACCGCCGCGTGATCATTCGTAACAACCGCCTCAAGCGCCTGATCGAAATCAAGGCACCGGAGGTGATTCTGCGCAACGAAAAGCGCATGCTGCAGGAGGCCGTCGACTCGCTGTTCGATAACACGCGCAAAGTCAACGCCGTCCGTACGGAAAGCAACCGCGCATTGAAGTCGCTCTCTGACATGCTGAAAGGCAAGCAGGGCCGCTTCCGTCAGAACCTTCTCGGTAAGCGTGTGGACTACTCCGGTCGTTCGGTGATCGTCGTGGGCCCGAAACTCGAGCTCCACGAATGCGGCCTGCCCAAGAACATGGCGGCCGAGCTCTTCAAACCCTTCATCATCCGCAAGCTCCTCGAGCGCGGAATTGTAAAGACGGTGAAGAGCGCGAAGAAGATCGTCGACCGCAAATCGCCGGTCGTTTGGGAGATCCTGGAGAACGTGATGAAAGGGCACCCGGTGCTGCTCAACCGTGCTCCCACGCTGCACCGCCTGGGTATCCAAGCCTTCCAACCCAAACTTATTGAGGGCAAGGCGATTCAGCTGCACCCGCTCGTCTGCTCTGGTTTCAACGCCGACTTTGACGGTGACCAGATGGCCGTGCACGTGCCGCTGAGCTACGAAGCTTGCCTGGAGGCCATGCTGCTGATGCTGGCCAGCCACAACATTCTGCACCCGGCCAGTGGTTCGCCCATCGCCGTACCCTCGCAGGATATGGTATTGGGTATCTACTACATGACCAAAGCCCGCAAAGGTTTGCGCGGCGAAGGCATGACATTCAGCAGCCCTAAAGAAGTGCGCGTAGCCTACAACGAAGACCGCGTCGACCTGCACGCGATCATCAAGGTGCGCATCAAAGACTACGACCGCACGAAAGGCGAGTACGTGATGAACGCCGAAACGGGCAAAATCGCGACTAAAGTGATCGACACCACCGTTGGTCGTGTGCTCTTCAATGAGATTGTACCTGAGGAAGTTGGCTACCAGAACGACCTGATGACCAAGCGCTCAATGCGCAAGTTTATCACGGACGTGGTGCGCTATACGAGTATCGCCGAAGGTGCGCGCTTCCTTGACCGCCTGAAGAACCTCGGTTTTAGCATGGCCTTCAAAGGTGGTCTGTCGTTCTCACTCGACAACGTGATTATCCCGACCGAGAAGCAAAAGTTCGTCGACGAGGCGTATGAGCGCATCGAAGAGGTGAACATGAACTACTCGATGGGTGTCATCACTGAAAACGAGCGCTACAATCAGGTGATTGACATCTGGACGTTCACGACCACGAAGCTTGCCGAAGCACTGCTCGACAAGCTCAGCAGTGACGACGATGGCTTCAACCCGATCTACATGATGCTTGATTCGGGTGCACGTGGTTCGAAAGAACAGGTGAAGCAGCTCGGTGGTATGCGTGGTCTGATGGCCAAGCCGCAGAAGACGCTGAAAGGCTCTGCGGGTGAGATCATCGAGAACCCGATCCTCTCGAACTTCAAAGAAGGCCTGTCCGTACTCGAGTACTTCATCTCGACGCACGGTGCGCGTAAAGGTCTGGCCGACACGGCTTTGAAGACGGCCGATGCCGGTTACCTGACGCGTCGTCTGGTAGACGTTTCGCAGGACGTGATCGTCACTGAAGACGACTGCGGTACGCTGCGTGGCCTCACGATGACGGCACTTGTTGAAAACGATGACGAAATCGAATCGCTCTACGACCGCATCATGGGCCGTGTGGTACTCACAGACGTGCTGCACCCCGAAACGGACGAGGTGGTTGTTCCGGCCAATACGCTGCTCGATGAGAACCTTGCGCAGGAGATCGTAGACGCTGGTGTTGAGGAAGTTGAAGTGCGCTCGCCGCTCACCTGCGATTCAAAGCGCGGTGTCTGTGCGATGTGCTACGGCCGTCACATGGCCACGAACAACAAGGTCGACATCGGCGAGTCTGTGGGCGTTATCGCGGCACAGTCGATCGGTGAGCCCGGCACCCAGCTGACGCTGCGTACCTTCCACGTGGGTGGTACGGCCCAACGCCTGGCTGCTGAGTCGCAAATCCTCACCAAGAAGGCTGGTAAGCTGGCCTTCGACAACATCGAAGCTGTTGAACGCAAGACAGATAGCGGCAATAAGGAGATGGTCATCATCGGTCGTTCCGGTGAGATTCGCGTCGTTGACGAAGAGTCTGGCAAGACACTTGGTCAGCACAACATT
>CAZTEZ010000209.1:0-5744 GCA_964611815.1 uncultured Bacteroidia bacterium
TACGTTTGATGATCACGTTGCCGTCGCCATCTGGTTCCCAGCGCTTTACGGCCGCCGGCAAACGGAAGCGGTCGCCGTCGCTCACAGGTTGCGACTTGCCGGCATAATCCAGCGCTTTGAGTGTCTGGAGCTCGATTTTATCTGGATAAACCTGTATCCATTTCACCTGAAAGAACGCGTCCGACATCCGCGTCCAGGACTTCACGTCGTCATCGTCGCGGGTGACCGACCACGTGCCTTCGCCGGTGTAGACCACCCCGCGGTCATCGTTGCGGATGAAGCCATCATCAGCGTCGGTGTGGTCGCTGCGGACGATCGGCCAGGTGGTTTTCACCACATGCGCGTCGCATTCGACCACCAGATCAACCTTGTGCTTTTCAAACAGCGGGGCCCAGAATCGGTACTGCATCGCGCCCTCGTCTTTCTTTTCTACATGGGGGCGCATGGGCTTGTGGTATTGCACAAGTCGCCAGTTGACTTGGCTTGCATGCTGCTCCAGGTCCTCACGCAGCCACTCGGTTTGTGCGCCGGGAATCGCCATTTCGGTATTCAGGGTATAGGCCCGCACCAAATCGTTATTCAAGTTCACGGCATAGTAGATATCTGGATTAGGCACCGCCCACAGCTTCTGCATCATCTCGTTCGAGAACTCGTGGTTGCCACGCGCCACCAGCAGCGGCACGAGCAGACCATCGTCGCCGATGGTGAGTTGCCAGTCGTCGAACCAGGCTTTCCACTGCCCGCTGAAACCGTAGGGCGTGAAATCGCCGCCGAACATCACGAGGTCAGGCCGGATGAGCTTCACGAGCTGATTGGTGATGCGGCGCTGGGCATCGTTCGAGCGCGAATCGCCACCTGCGAGTATCGATAGGGGCGTACGGCCGTCGTCGGGTAGGGTGCGGAAATACTGCTGGCGGCTGACATCCCGGCTGTCTTTAATCACGAAGTAGTACTTCGTCGCGGGCTTCAAGCCCTTCAGCCGAATGAACTGCGTGTTCATGCCCTTGTAGTCCGACACGCGATAGGGTTTGGCTTGCTTGGGGTACTGCTGCCAGTTTTGGCCGCGGTCGTCGGTGCCGTAGTAGAGCACCGGACGTTCGCCTTTTTCGAGGTCGAAGGCGATGACCATCTCGTGGCCGGGGTCCGTGTGGATGATCGCACGGTATTTACCCGTCAGCGCGTACCCACTGGAGGCTGTGCCAAGACTAGTACAGATGACCCAGAGCAGGCTAAGCGAAAGGGAAGAGTGTGTGTTCATGCGTCGGATTGTGCCTCAGGTTGATCGGGGCCAATGGCTGCTAATTGGGGTTGCTGGGTACTCACGCGCTGGTTCAGTTGCTCGTACAGTTCATTTGGTACAGCCGTACTAATATCCTCGGCCGGCGCTTGCGGGCGCTGCCAATCGATGTCGCCGCGCTGCCAGACGTACACCAGACCGAGTGCCAGCACTGTCAGAAACACCAGCAGCTCGACCAACGCCACCACGCCCCAACCGGGCAAGGTCTGAATCAGCGTTTCGTCTGTAAACACCAACGCAAACGGAAAGAGCAGTAGTATCTCGACATCAAACACCAGAAAGATCAGCGCCATGCTGAAGTAGCGCGGGTTGAACTGCACCCAGGCGTCGCCGCTAGGCTCCTCGCCACATTCGTAACTGGTCTGCTTTTCCGCGTAGGGTCGGTTTGGCGATAAGAGCTTGCTGGCTAGCACGCCCAGGCTCACGAAGCCCAGCCCGCAGAGCAGGTAAATCAGGGCATCTCCGAAGGCTTCTATTTGCATGACAAAGGGCGGCAGTGAATCGCTGCTTCTAATTTACAAGCGAGACGTTGATTCACGACCATTTCGCCCGATTTTCCGTTATTGAAAACCCAACCTCACCGAAACCTAGTCAGTCAACATGTCCCAATTCGACGTTACCCCCGAAATTCAGGAGCTGCTCAACAAGCTGGCCACCAAGTACGATGCAATGGGCCAGGACATGGTCTCGTACCTCGACGGCCTGCTTTACAGCGATTATATCACCTACTGGGATTACATCCACCTCGACACGCTGCTTAGCCTGCAGACGCCCCGCACGAACTTCCCAGACGAGCAGATTTTCATCGTCTATCACCAAATCACCGAGCTGTATTTCAAACTCATTCAGACAGAAATCGATCAGTTGATTAACCTTCAGAACTTCGATCTCGACAAGATTCTGAAGCACCTGCAGCGCGTCAACAACTACTTCAAACACCTCGGCGCGAGCTTTGATGTCATGACCTACGGCATGGACCAGAAGCAGTTCCTGAAGTTTCGCATGGCACTCTTACCGGCCAGTGGCTTCCAGACGGTGCAGTACCGCGAGATCGAAATCAAGCTCACGGACCTCTACAACCTCACCGGCGACAGCGCGCGCGATGAGCTTTCGCCAGACGACGACCTGGAAACACTCTACGAGAGCATCTATTTCAAGCTCGGCGGGCGAGAGCTGAAGTCGGGCAAGAAGACCCTCACGCTGAAGATGTTCGAGGAGAAATACGACAAGCATCTGCTCGAGCTGGCGCACAATCGCAAGGACACCAACCTGCGTGCACACTTCGCCGGGCTTGATGAGGAGCGCCGCAACATCCCGGAGCTCAAAGACCAGCTGCGAGAGCTCGACCTCAACGCGAACGTCTTCTGGCGCCTGAGCCACTACAAAGCCGCCGCCCGCTACCTCCAGCGCGACCCCGTCGATATCGCCGCCACGGGCGGCACCAACTGGCAAAAGTACCTGCCGCCGCGTTTCCAGCGCATCATCTTCTTCCCCGAACTGTGGACGGAAGAGCAAAAAGCAGAGTGGGGCAAGGCCTGGGTGCTGCAGCTGTTCGAAGAGCGCGTGGAGGGCAAGTGGTCGAGCAAGCTGCGCGACAACCAGCAGAAGCTGAAGGAGATGGATTGAGCCAGAACCAGGATGAAAGAATCAGAATGTCAGAACCAGAATCTTCAGAATTTCCAGAATTAGCAAAATCACAATTCAATAAGGCAGCTAGTTGAATTCTGTGAATTTTGAAAATTCTGTGAATTCTGGTTCTAAACCCTTGATTGTGGTTGGGTAAAGCGACCACCTGGCACTATTACAATGTCGTCTTTGTTTTGATTCACAACACCAACCCGACACCCCATGCGCCACTTGCTCACGCTCATCGCCTTGCTGATTGGCTTTTCAGCCGCCGCCCAGACTGCCACCAAATGGGAAATTAAAAACCCGCACAAGGCCGTCAGCTTCAAGATTGGGAGCCTCTTCGGCAAAGTGGATGGCACGTTGCAGGAGCTCAGCGGCGACATCTATTTTTCGCCCGACGACCTGAATGGCAGCAAGTTCAACGTCAGTCTGCCTGTCGCGACCATCGACACCGACAACAAGAAGCGCGACGAGCACCTGATGAACGCCGACTGGTTCCATGCCGACAAATTCCCAAAGATTCGCTTTGTTTCTGAGCGCATTGAAAAGTTCCAGCTGGAGGGCAAAACCGGCTACATCGCTCACGGTAAGCTCGAAATCCACGGCATCCGGCATGAGGCCGACCTGCCCTTCACGTTCGAGCCCAGCGAGGCTGGCATCGCGGTGTTCGAGGGCTCGTTGCAGCTCAATCGACTCAACTTCGGAGTGGGTGAGGATGACTTTAAGGTGAAAGATATGGTCGATGTGGATGTGATGGTGGTAGGGAAGAAGCGATAGCTTGAATCAGGATTTGTCAGGATTCGAACAGGATTTTCAAGATTTTTTCAGCACAACCAATCGTTACATCCTGAGGCGGATCCGAAGGACCTACGCTTACAGTCAAAAAGTATTGTTAACGTGGGTACTTTCAATTCGACTTCGCTCAGGACAGGCTAGCTCAGGATGACTAACTCTTCTCGTTGTATATCCTGCAAATCCTTCTTAATCCCGCTAATCCTGGTTCTTCAAACCCTCCAGCTCCGCCGCAGCGGTTTCCCATTCTTCCAGCATCTGCGCGTTCTGTTCGCGGAGCTGGTCGATCTCTTTTTGGATGCCCGCCAGCTTGTCGAAATCCGAGACGTTGTCCGGGTTCATCAGCTCTGCACTGAGCTTTTCCTGCTGTTCCTCATTGTCTTCCAGCTCGCGCTCCAGCTTGTTCACACGGTTCGAGAGCGCCTTCTTTTTGCGGCGCAGCGCCTTGCTGTCGACCTTCTGTTTGGGCTGGTCGCTCTCGGCGTGGGGGCGGCTATCATCGATAGCGCCAGTGTTATAACTGGCGAGGATTTCGGGGTGCGCCTGTTCGAACTCCGCAAAGCTGCCGGGGTAGACCTTCAGCTGCTTGTCCTGGAAGTACCAGACGTGGTTGGTGGCACGGCGTAGGAAATCGCGGTTGTGCGAGACGATGACGTATGTTCCCTCGTACTGCTGCAGCGCCTGAATGAGCACGTCGATGCTCGGGATGTCGAGGTGGTTCGTCGGTTCGTCGAGTAGCAGCAGGTTGCTTTCCGAGAGCAGCACCTTCGCCAGTGCCACGCGGGCGCGCTCGCCACCAGAGAGCACTTTGATGGGCTTCTCCAGCTCCTCGCCACCGAACATAAAGCCGCCCATCACGTCGCGGACGTACTGCTCGCCGAGGTCATACGCGAAATCTGAAAGCTCCTTCAAGATCTTGTTCTCACCGTGCATGTCTTCGAGCTGGTGCTGGGCGAACATTGCCATCTCGACGCGCAGCCCACTTTTGCGGGTGCCGTTGAACTCCTCTCGCCCAGAAAGTATCCGCAGGAGCGTCGACTTACCAATGCCGTTGGGACCAATGAGCCCGACTTTGTTGCCGCGGTAGAGATCGACGGACGCGTTGTCGAAGAGCAGCAGGTCGTCGTAGCGCTTCGTGAAGTTGCGCAAGCGCAAAAGCTCTTTGCCCGGTTTTTCGGCCGTTCTGAACTGAAAGTGCACCGTGCCGGCGTCTGACTCGGGTGGGGGAATGCGGTCGAGTTTCTCCAGCATTTTGACGCGGCTCTGCACCTGTGCCGCTTTGGTCGCCTTGGCCCGGAAGCGCGTGATGAACTTCTCGGTGTCGGCGATCATCTTCTGCTGGTTCTCGTACGCGTTGCGGTGTAGCTCGGCGCGTTCCACTTTTTGCACTTCATACTTCGAGTAGTTGCCAGCGTAGAAATGCAGCTTGCTGTGCGCCACTTCCACGGTTTGGGTGCAAATACCGTCCAGGAAGTCCTTGTCGTGCGAGACGGTGATGCTCGTGCCGCCGTAGGATTTCAGGTAGCCCTCCAGCCAGCGGATGGTGCCGATGTCAAGGTGGTTGGTCGGCTCATCGAGCAGCAGAACGTCCGGTTTGCGCAGCAGCAAGCGCGCGAGCATCACGCGCATGCGCCAGCCACCCGAGAAGCTCTCGTAGGGCTGTTGCTGCTCTTCTTCGCTGAAGCCCAGGCCCGCCAACATGCTCGCCACCTGTGCTTCCATTTCGTAACCGCCGAGGCGGTTAAAGCGGTCTTGCGCATCGCCGAGTTCATGTAGCCAGGCATCGTCTTGCTGGTCAGCAGGCTTGGCCAACAGGCGAGCGATTTTGGTTTCGAGCGCCAACAACTCGTCCATCGCGGCTTTGGCGACTTCAAAGACGGTCTGGTCGCTGCTTTCTTCCAGCAGGTCTTGCCGCAGGAAGCCCACCTGGGTGTCTTTCGCCTGGTTGATTTTGCCGGTGCTGGGCTGGATATCGCGGTTGTGCTGATATTTGAACCTTCTAAAGTTTTGAGGGTTGAAGTTGATG
>CAZTEZ010000210.1:0-2238 GCA_964611815.1 uncultured Bacteroidia bacterium
CCCAAACTGATCCAGATTTTCAACCGCTTTGCAACCTACAACGGTTCTGACCCCTATCGTGCACCGGCGATGTTGAGTTTGATTCCGCACCTCGAGCACGGGATTGGCGCGGTTTTCCCTGAGGGGGGTATGCACAGCATAACGGAAGCTTTTAAGCGCCTGGCAGATGAATTAGGCGTTGTGTTCAGTTTCAACACGCCTGTCAAAAAACTGGTGACCGCAGACAAACACGTGACCACTGTGGTGACTGAAGGTGAGCAATTTAAAGTTGATAAAGTGGTCAGCAATATCGATATCTATCCGACGTACAAACACCTGATGCCTGACGAGCCTCAGCCCAAACGTGCACTCAAGCAGGAGCGATCCAGCTCAGCAATGATCTTCTACTGGGGCATGGACACCAGCTTTCCGGAGCTGAGCCTGCACAACATCTTTTTCTCAGAAAACTACCGCGAAGAGTTTCGTCAGATCTTCCAAGATCGGAGCCTGCCAGACGACCCCACGATCTACCTGAATATGGCCTCTTTGCATGCGCCAGAGGATGCCCCAGAAGGCCACAGCACATGGTTTATCCTCGTGAACGCGCCTGCGGACACCGGCCAAGACTGGAACAGCCTGCGCCCCAAGTTGCGTGCTACGGTGATTGACAAGCTCACACGAATACTCGGGCGCGAAATCGAATCGCACATCGTCGCCGAGGATTATCTGGACCCGCCGCGCATTCAAGTGCGTACGGGGTCGCACGGAGGTGCGCTCTACGGCAGCAGCTCCAACACGCGCACTGCAGCTTTTTTTCGGCACCCCAACTTCAGTCGGCGGCTGAAAAACCTGTATTTCGTGGGCGGGAGCGTACACCCCGGCGGTGGCATCCCGTTGTGTTTATCCTCTGCGCAAATCGCCGCAGATTTGATTCATGACGCGACTATCACAAACCCGCAATGAGCACACAAACGACCTCTCGGCCTACAGTAATGCAGTTGCGCAACCCGTGGCTCCTGGCGCTGGTGGTGTATGGCGTAGGTGCGCTTGGACTGGCATCGCCTTGGTCAAGCTTTTTCAAAGCGCTAACCCCCTTGCTTTTGGTAGGCTCAGTAGCGGTGCTTTTGGTCAGCACTTCCCCCAAATCTTTACGCCTGTGGTTTTGGGCAGCACTGGTTTTCGTAATCGGATTTGGAGCGGAAGTCTGGGGCGTGCAGTCCGGTATGCTTTTCGGGGAGTACAGCTACGGCTGGGTCTTGGGACCAAAGCTTTGGGGTGTGCCACTCACAATCGGACTCAACTGGCTGATGCTGACGTATCTTCTTGCCGCTGAAACCGCTCGATTGAAACTGCACTGGCTGCTTCAATCTCTGCTCGCCGCTGCAGGCATGGTCTTGCTTGACGTGCTCATCGAACCTGTGGCGATACACTTGGGTTTCTGGACGTGGAGCACCAACCTGCCTCCGCTGCAGAACTTTGTCGGCTGGTTTGCCGTGGCGCTCATCATTCAGCTGATGACACATCGACTGCCACGCCTGCTCAACAGCCCGTGGGCGCGTCCGCTGCTGGTCGCCAACTTGCTGTTTTTCACGTTGCTAAATCTCATGATTGTTCTCTCTTAAACATGGAATGGGCTTACACATATTTGATTCTCAACCTGTTCACGATCACCTTTCCGCTGGTCCGCAGTTTCGAGCATCGCGTGCGCTACGTCAGCCAGTGGCGATATCTTTTTCCGGCGCTGTTGCTGACGGGGGCGCTGTTCATCGTTTGGGATGAATGGTTCACACAGATGGGGGTTTGGGGGTTTTCTCCGGAATACCTCACCGGCATCTATCTTGGCTCGTTGCCACTCGAAGAGTGGCTGTTCTTTTTGACGGTGCCCTTCGCCTGCGTCTTCATCTACGAAGTGCTGATTTACTTTATTCCCCACCCACCAGCCGTTCCTGTGAAGTATGCGCGCACGTTCAGTTACCTGCTGCCGTTTGCGCTGTTGTTTGTCGCTATACTGCACCACGATCGCTACTACACCAGCATCGCATTTAGCGGTGCAGCGGTGGTGGTGTTTTTGCACACGGTGCTGTTTCCGGCCATTTATCAGTTCCGTTTCTGGAGCATGTATTTCACGGCGCTGATCCCGTTTTCGATCGTCAATGGCGTGCTCACAGGCTTCCCGGTGGTGTGGTACAACGACGCCGAAAACTTGGGTATCCGTCTGGGGACAATTCCCGCCGACGATCTGGTCTATAATTTGTTCAT
>CAZTEZ010000210.1:2248-5667 GCA_964611815.1 uncultured Bacteroidia bacterium
TTCATGCTTTTAATGGTAGTGACGCTTTATGAAAGCTTCCGACGCAAAAGCCGTCGCCCTGCGCTCAGCCCCGCTTGAGCCCTGGGGTGTACTGATTGGGCTGTCCATCATCGTTGGGTGGCTGGCGAGCACGGCCTGGTTGCTGAGCTTCGAGCTACCTGCCTGGTACTGGACAGCGCCGCTGGTGCTGCTGCAAAGCCACTTGTACACGGGGCTGTTCATTACGGCCCACGACGCCATGCATGGCCTGGTGTCCAGAACACGGTGGGTGAATACCTGGATAGGACGTATCAGCGCGGGGCTGTTCGCTTTTAACAGCTACGACAAACTGCTGCCGAACCACCACGCGCATCACCGGCACGTGGCCACCGACGACGACCCGGACTACTACAATGGGGGCTTCTGGCGCTGGTATGTCAGCTTTGCTTTGCACTACATCACTTGGTGGCAGATCTTACTGATGGCCATTGCGTTTAATGTGATGAAGCTCTGGCTGCCAACTGAAAATCTTTTGCTGTTCTGGATTCTGCCTTCTGTGCTGGCCACCTTCCAGTTGTTCATTTTCGGTACTTATCTTACACATCGCCGACCGCCTGCCAATCCACACAAAGCCCGTAGCCAATACTGGGGTCACGTTTGGAGCTTCCTGACCTGTTATTTTTTTGGCTACCACTACGAGCACCACAACTTTCCTTACTTACCTTGGTGGCGCTTGTGGCGAGTGGCAGACGAAAAGGGTATTGATAAACAATAACGCCATGTTGAAGGCACGTGCAACCCTCAGATGCTGTTAAGGGGAACAGCATTGCAATGCCAGCACCCTTCATGCCCGACACCCTGCTCTTTCTCAGTCCCGGCGCCGGTTCCAATGGCGACAAAATCGTGCAAGCTTTCGCCAAGCTTGACCGCAACGGTGTGCTGCCGCACAAGCGCATCACGCTGGAGCCCGGCGAGACCGACGTGCGCAACTGCATTGCCAACAATCGACCCGAGCGTGTAGTCGTGGCCGGTGGCGATGGCAGCGTGAACTACGTCGCGCGGGCGATGCTCGGCAGCGATATTCCGCTTGGCATCTTTCCCGCAGGGCCTGCAAATGGGCTGGCGACCGAACTCAGACTCCCCAATCGACTGGATGACGCCATGAAAGCCTGGATCCAGGGCGAGGCGCTCTACATGGATGCCATTAAAGTGAACGACGGCAAATGGTGGCGCTTGCATTTCGCTGATTTCGGCATGAACGCTAAGCTCGTGAGACATGCAGATGAGCACGACACCAACGGCATGTTCGGGTATTTCACGTCGTTTTTGCAAACCGTGAGCACGGAAGACGGCATGACTTTTTCCGTTGAAACAGAAGCGGGTGAAGTGATAGTGGATGCTGTGATGATCGCCGTGGCCAATGCCGGCAAACTCGGCACCGGTGCGATTTTGTACCCCAAAGGCAACCTGCACAATGGCAAGATGGGGGTCCTAACGTTTCACCCATTCCGTAATTGGGAGTTAGTACAGACCACGATTGCGTTTTTTCGGGGCAGTGTCGACCAGCTGAAAAACGTGACACACAGCGAGCAAAACTGGGTGAAAATCACCCCGCACGGCGAGGTCCCGCTTCAGATTGATGGCGAGATCATCGAAACCGACGACGCGACCTTCAAATTCGAGGTACGGCCGAAGGCGCTGAAAGTTTTGGTGCCCAAAAGGTCTTGAGTCGGCTCTGGTAAATGACACGGCCCTTTGCCTGGTGGGCATCGGGTTCGATGGTCAGCAGCTCCACGCCTTTCACCGCCGAACCGCGCAGCTGCATGAAGCCTTTCGTCGGGCTGGCGAATTTTGAGTGTTTGCGAGGGCGCACGTAGGACTTCTTGCTGGCCGAGCCGCTCACCAGATAGTTCGTGCCCTGCTTTTCGATGTGCTGCAGTTTGTGTTCGTGGCCACTGGCGTAAATGCAGCCGGGGTGTCGGTCGAAAACCTCCAGCATGCGTTTGCGAAACAGCCGGAAACGCGGGTGCGAGATGTCTTCGGGCATACCGAATATGCGGCGGTAGAGGTTGATGAGTGTCCCTAAAAACGGCAGTGGGATCCAGAGCATCTTCCGCGTTACGCGAAACGGGAACAGGTGGTGGTGCCATTTGAAGCGCCCGCCGTGCACGGCATCGCTATATAGCGGCGAGTGCGTCATCACCAGCACCTGCTTGTCGGGCTGGGCGTTGGTGATAGCGGCCTCCAGCATCGGGAAGACATCGCCGCCTGACTCTGCGCGACAGTCGTATTGATCGCCGATGGGGCGCGGGCCTTTCTGCAGCCACCACTCGGAGTTCAGCACGATCATCCGCAGGTTCTCCTGGTCGATGACCACCGGGCCGGGGCAGCCGTTGGGCGGCAAGAACACCTGACGTTGCATATACGTGTTGATGTAGTCTTCCAGCCGACTGGCGGCATTTTCGCCGCCGTCAAGACCCAACTTGAAGTCGTGGTTGCCTGGAATGACGATCACCTCACCCGCGTGATCCACGAGTGGGTCGAGCAGCGTTTTCAGCCGGCCCTCCATCAAATCGCGCTTTCGGTGGTCTTTGGGCGGAAGACCCTCGGGGTAAAGAATATCTCCAAGGTAGACGACGGTGGCCTGTGGGTCGTCGGCCAGGCGCGCGCTGAGCGTGTCAATAACGGGGTCTTGGTTGTTGGGGGCCACTGCACCTGGGTCGCCGACGAGATAGACGTTGAAAGCCGGGTTGCTTGGGCTAGTCGGCTCTTTGGGCGGGTCGGCAGTGCTCTGCTTCACGCGGTCATCGGGCAGCTTCTGGTTCTCTCTGGCTAAAGTCTGATTGTCATTCACACCTAAAAAACACGTGTTTTGGCGCAATCATTCGTGTATTTTGCAGTTTCAGACGATTTCAATCGAGTGGCGTAATTGACTTGCATGCGCTCACGTATTATCTTAATGTAAACAACAATCGATTTTTGCAGCTATGGCCGAGCGTAAATACAACAGCCTCAAAGAGTTCTACCCGTTTTACCTGACCGAACACCAGGACACCGTGTGTCGCAACCTGCACTTTGTGGGCACATCGCTCTTGCTTATCAGCTTTATTGTCGGGCTGGTCACGCTTGAGTGGTACTTCTTTGCAGCGATCCCCGTGCTGGGCTACGGTTTCGCGTGGTTCGGCCATGCGTTTTTCGAGAAGAACAAACCGGCGACTTTCCAATACCCGCTCTGGAGCCTGGCCTCCGATTTCATCATGTTCTGGCACATCGTCAGTGGCCAACTCCCGCAAAAAATGCGCGAGGCCCGCGAGAAGATCCTTGGCGAGGGCACCCAAACATCTGCGGCTTAAACAGCTGTACTTTAGCGCCTACGACTGTATCGTTGCAATCACTTTGCGCCGCCCGCCATGGTTGCGGAACTCGCAGAGGTAAATCCC
>CAZTEZ010000211.1:0-5660 GCA_964611815.1 uncultured Bacteroidia bacterium
CCTTTGTCACCACAAGCAGTCATAGTGAAAGACACCATGCCAGCCATCATCAGGATTAAGAGAAACTTTTTCATTGTGTGTACGAGTTAATTTCAGGTAGCAAATATTGTGAGCTTTTGGGTAAAATCAAAATCCAACCACAGTATTTTACAGAAATTACGTGCACTACTTACATTTTTAAAGAGAACTTAATGTCAAAAATAACCCCTAAAACCCTCGTTGTAGGCGCTTCGGAGAACCCTGCGCGCTACAGCTATCGGGCAATCAAAATGTTACGCGAACACGCTGAACCCACCGAGGCGCTTGGCCTCAAGGCTGGTGAGGTGGCAGGCGTATCCTTTGAAACCGACTGGGACGTAGTGAAAGCCAAGGGACCTTTTGAGACCGTGGCGCTCTATGTTGGCCCACGCAACCAGGAGCCGATTATCGATCACATCATTGCGCTGGCGCCCAAGCGCGTCATCTTCAACCCCGGCACCGAGCACCCCTTGTTCATCAAACGCCTGCGCGAAAACGGGATTGAACCCGTGATGGCTTGCACGCTCGTGATGCTACGGACTGGGCAGTATGCACTCACTTGAGCGCCTAAAACAATCGCCTATTGTAGCTTAGGCCGTTGTTGCTTGCTGCTTTTTATCGAAGAGCAAGACAGAAAAGATGCCAATCAATAGCGTACCCAAAAATGCGAGCACAACGATGATCATGCGCTTGGGACGCACCACTTCGTAATTAACCACTGGTGGGCTTACCACGGAAATCAGCGAGGGTCGGCTGTTGAGGTACACCTCAATCCACTGGAGCTGGAGAATCAGTTCCGCTTTCATCTCTGCAGTGTTTTCCACGACATTCTGCAAGTAAAGCATGCGATCGTAATTCGCGTGGAAGTCTGGCGACATCAGCTGGCCACCAATCCGGTTGGCGGCCGCTTCGGGGAGTTCTTTCAGGTCATAGGTGCCGTATTTGCGACGCAGTTCGGCGAGTTCGGCTTGTGTGCTGGTCAACTGACGGTCTATGCTGTCGAGCTGCTGTTTGAGCACTTTTAGCCCAAGTTCGCGCCGTGCGATTTCCTCAGCGGCGTCACTGGCATAATCGAGCAAGGCTTGGGTCATGTCACGCGCCCGAATGGGGTCCTGGTCATGCACTTCAATTTCTACCAACGCCCAGCGTGAGACCTGAACCGAGACGTTGGTTTCGTAAGCCTTCAGAAACTGCTCTGCAGCCTTGTCTTTATCCCCAGCATCAATGTTGTAAACGGTGAGTAAATCGAACTTATCGCGCATCCAGAATTTGGTCGTATCGGAGGTCAGTAAGCCCGCAAAGCGATCGAGCCCGCGCTCGTAGGCAGCTCCCGGGCCGTCGTGTCGTATCATTACTGGGCTTGAGGACTGCAGTTTTGAGGTGTTCGGCGGCAAAAAGGCAGCTGAAGAATTGTACTGCGGCTTCCAGATGCTCGGCATGGTCAGAATGATCGCCAGAACACTGGCCACCAAGACCACACCTGCAATCATGTATTTGCGGCGCCAGACTTTCTGGAATTCTTCGCGCAGGGCGATCGGCTGCTGATCAGGAGAGAGATTCATAGGGCAACGGGTTCAAAGCGCTGAGCGCAAATGGCCTGAGTGCATCTAAAAGGCCGATTTGTGCAAATATAGCGCTTTAGTGCCCTGGTGGAAGCCAATTGGTGCGCGAAAAAAATGGCAGGGTAGGGCGATTGTCGCGAAGGTCAGGGCTGCGCAGGGTTTAGAACGGCGCATCAAAGCTGTCGTCTTCGTCGGCAAAGCCGGGGTCGCTCTCGCCGTCGTTCATTTTGGACGGGAAGGTCATGCTGTCCGAGTCGCTCGGGGCACTGGGCTGGATGTCGAAACCGCCGGTCGTGTAGCCGGCGTCAAAGCCACCGTCGAAGCCCATGCTGCTTTCGTTCATGTCGGCAAACTTGCCGAACTTATTGATAAACTGCAGTTTAACGGTATCAACAGGTCCATTCCGCTGCTTACCGATGATGATCTCGCAGGTGCCGGCTGTAGGGTTGCCTTCGTCATCGACTTCCAGGCCGTAGTACTCCGCACGGTAGAGGAACATCACGACGTCGGCGTCCTGCTCGATTGAGCCAGATTCACGTAAGTCACTCAGCATCGGGCGCTTGTCGGGCCGCTGCTCCACCGCACGCGAGAGCTGCGAGAGTGCGATGACCGGGATGCTCAACTCTTTCGCCAGCATCTTCAGCGAGCGCGAAATTTTCGCGATTTCCTGCTCGCGGTTGCCGCCCTTAACATTCTCGCCGGCGCTCATCAGCTGCAGGTAGTCAATCACGACCATTGAGATGTTCTTCTCGGCTTTCAAACGGCGACACTTCGCCCGCATGTCGTAGATGCTGAGGCCGGGGGTGTCGTCGATATAAATGGGCGCCTGGGCCAGGCGCGAGGTCTTGTCCGTCAGCTGCGTCCATTCGTACTGCTCGAGCTTGCCGGTGCGCACTTTTTGCGAATCCAGTTCGGCCTCCGTTACGAGCATCCGCTGGGCGAGCTGCTGGGCGCTCATCTCGAGCGAGAAAATCAGTACGCCGGTGTTGCGGTCGACGGCTGCATTGCGCGCCAGGGACAGCATGAATGCGGTTTTACCCATCGATGGGCGGGCCGCGATGATGATCATATCCGAAGGCTGCCAGCCGGAGGTGAGCTCGTCGAGGCGGTTGAAGCCTGTCGAGATGCCGGTGATGCTCTCGTCCTGTTCGCGCAGGTGCAAGAGGTGATCGATGGTCTCCCGGGTAAGGGTCTCCATATCCACGGCCTCTCGACGCAGGTTGTTGCCCGAGAGTTCGTAGAGCTCGCGCTCCGAACGGTCGAGCAGATCGTAGATGTCTTCCGTCTCGTCGTACGCATCGCGCTGCAGCTCACTGTTGATCGTGATGAGCTTGCGCCGGAGGTATTTCTCGAGAATAATGTGCGCGTGGTACTCGAGGTTGGCCGCACCTGTGACGCGACCGGTGAGCTCGGCCAAATAGACCGGACCACCCACATCCTCAAGGTGCCCCATTTTTCGGAGACGCTGCGTAAGTGTGTGAAGGTCAATCGGCTCTTCGTCTTCCTCGAGCTTGGTAATCGCCTCAAAAATCTTCTCGTGTATCGGTTTGTAGAAAACCTCGGGACGCAGGATGTTACTAACCTTGGCGTAGGCGTCGCGTTCGAGGATAATCGCGCCCAGTACAGCCTGCTCAAGCTCAGGGGCTTGCGGAGGTAGTTTGCCACCGACGGCTGGGGCGGGCGTTTGGCTGGAGGGTTGTCCAGATGCGCGTCCTTTGCCGCTAGAAGGCTGATTTACGAATTCCATAGAGAGCTAAACGGTTGAAGTGGTGGCGTTCTCGCCAGAAGGGTACGCAAGTTAAAACGCAGGCCGTGGGCGGGCAAACCGTCCACTTCTGTAAACAATTGATATCAAGTTAATAAATATGTGGAATAAATGTGGATACCCCCCTCTCGCAGGGTAAACCCTCACTCACTCAGGCCCTCGCCCGACTGCACGCGAACCGGTGTTTATACGCAGTGTTGAAAAAACATACCGACATTTTCGGCCTTGATTTTCTCGAAATTTTTGACCAATCCGCCCCGCCACGCTGCCTCGCCAATCAGCTGTTCGGCAGACGTTCCGTGTTCACGCATTTCCGAAATACTGGTATCGTATTGGCGCTTACTCAGTTTGCGCCCTTTGGTGTTCAGTAGCAAGCTGTGGTGCAGCAACAGGGGGTGTTCGTCTTTGCCCAGCAGCGTTCGAAGTAGCAGTTGACGACCGGTGCTCTCGAGCAAATCTTCGCCCCGGATGATGAAGTCCACGCCCTGGTCAATGTCGTCGATGACGCAGGCGAACTGGTAGCTCCAGTTGCTGCGTCGGTCGCGCAGCTTCATGTCGCCGCACTGCGTCTGTGGATAGTGCTCGATTTCGCCCAGGCGCAGGTCGCGAAAGCGCACGCGCTGGTCGGGGAGTCGGATGCGTACATTCACGTCGCCCGTTAGTCCAAGTTTGCGATTACGCGACAGGTTGGGGTAGGGCAGTTGGCCTTCAGGCTGGTCGCCATGCACCTCACGGAAGTGCGCCTCCAGCTGTTTGCGCGAGAGGTCGCAGCCATACACAAGCCCGCAGGCTTCAAGCTCGTTTAACACGGCTTCATAGCGCGCCTGATTATCCGACTGCCGGAATGTGGTTTTGTCGTTGCGGAACGTCTCGATCGATGGCTCGTCTGGCAGGAAGCCCAGCCACTCGAGGTCGTCGAGTATCGCTTGCTCGTGTTCGGGCTTGCAGCGCTGGCGATCGTGGTCTTCGATACGAAGGATGACTTTCGCGCCCACCGTTTTGGCGATGCCCCAGACGTAGATCATGTTCAGCACGTGCCCCAGGTGCAGGTAGCCCGTCGGCGAGGGCGCAAAGCGGGTCGTGAGACCGCTCGGTAAGTCCTGCAAGCAATCAATGAAGTTCGGCAGAAAGGGCTGATGATCAGCCATTAACGCGAGGCCTCTTTGATGTAATCGAGTATGGCTTTGGTCTGCTTCTCGTTAAGGGGCTGGGCAGGCATGTCGGCGGCGGGTGAGGCTTCGTTTAGGGCGCGGGCATAGGCCGCAAACTTGCGGTCGGAATTGCGGTAGGCCGGTGGGTTGCGCACGTAGGCCACCATCTCGTCGATTTCGTCGTTCCAGCGCTTGTGCACGCCATTGAGCGCCGGGCCCAGCACTCGCCGATTGATGCGATGGCATTGCATACAGTACTGCTGGAACAGCGCTTCGCCGTTGGCGGCCACTTCCTCGAGCGGCGGTTGCTCGTTTTCAGGCGCTTGCTCTTGCTTGCCACCACAATTCGTGGCCGTCAGCAGGACGATGATGGAGAGGGGGTAAAAAATGAGACGAAATTTTTGTAGCATAGCGGTCATGCCAGCCGATTTGCCAGCGCTAAGGTTTGGTTTCGACGACACAAATATAACACAGCTATGCCAACTGAAATTTCAGCAGCCGATTTGAAAAGCGTTCTAAACAAGCGCTTTGGCTTCGATGACTTTCGTGGCCAACAGCTGCCGGCTATTGAGGCGGTGCTGCGCGGTGAAGATGTGCTGCTGCTGATGCCCACCGGCGGCGGCAAGTCGCTGACCTACCAGCTGCCGGCGCTGTTGGGTAAAGGGCCGGTGCTGGTCATCTCACCCTTAATCGCGCTGATGGCCGACCAGGTCGACCAGCTGAAAGCGCGCGGCATTTCGGCGGCGTTTGTGAACTCATCGCAGTCGCGCACGCAGGAAGCGCAAGTAATTGAGGGGGTTGAAAAAGGGAGGATTGATCTGCTGTATGTCGCCCCAGAGCGCCTTTTTCAGCCGCAGTTTCTGGATTGGGCCCGCAACCAGAACTGGATGCTGATGGCCATCGACGAGGCGCACTGCGTCTCGATGTGGGGGCATGACTTCCGCCCGGAATACGCCCGTATCGGCGAAATCCGCGGCTTGTTTCCGAACACGCCCGTGCTGGCCCTCACCGCCACCGCCGACCAGGCCACCAGCGACGACATCCTCCGGCAGTTGCATCTGGACGAGCCCACGGTGCTGCAGTCAAGCTACGATCGGCCGAACATCTTTCTCGAAGTGCGCCAGGGTCTCGACCGCACCGAACAGATCATCGAGTTCGTCCGCA
>CAZTEZ010000212.1:0-5657 GCA_964611815.1 uncultured Bacteroidia bacterium
GAGCACCTCGCGAAGTCTCTGGGCGAACTTCCACCGCCGTTTTATGTGGTTGATAACCAAAATGCACTGTCGCTTGGAGAGAACGCCACAAGTGGCATTACCAGCACCATGCCGGGTTTTTACGCCGCGCAGGGCCGAACGCTACGCTATCAAGCGCGTTATCCGGAGCTGCTAGACGTGTTGACGGCCTTCGAGTTTGAAGGCCGAAAGGTGATGAACTTCGAGATGGAAACTGCCGGCACGCTGCTACTTTGCCAGCTATTGGGACATAGCTATCACTCCTTCAGCATTATTTTGGCGAACCGAAAACTGGGGGAATTCAAGTCGGTGACAGATGAGCAAATTTCGGCGACACTAAAACGGCTACTGCAAAATTAAGTGGACTTGAAATGACTGATATTGAGCAGCGTATCTACGATGCGGCTGTAGCAGAATTCACGCAAAAAGGCTTCGATGGCGCCCGCATGCAGCGCATTGCCGATGCAGCCGACGCGAACAAGGCACTGCTGCACTATTACTTTCGCAACAAGGAGCAGCTGTACGAGCGCACAGTTGGCCAGTTTGAGGCTGACTTTCAGGCGGGTTTCAGTATCCTGCTTGACCCCAGCCGCACTTTGGTACAGAAACTGGAAGATTTCGTATTGCACTACCATACACTCTTGCGCAAGGCACCGCAGCTCACTGCCTACTTCGCTAAACAGGTTGATGCTGAGCGCCTTCCACCCAGGCTGCTCGCAAAGGATAGCCCGCTCTTGCGTGACCTGCGCGATGGCATCCAACTGGGTCTGTTGCGCAAACAAGCCGAAGACATCGGGCTGATTCACATCCTGTCCGCCGTTTTTTACCCAATTTTGACCTTTGGTCAACCCGCCAGCGCCGGTCAGCACCACGATTGGCACGACCAGCTGGATACCTATTACACTGATCTCCCCAAACGTCTGCTCGATGCGCTTCGCCAGTAAACTGCTCTTGCTGCCAGCTTTAATGCTTTGGATAAACTGTCTGGTTAAAGTGGATGCACAGACGCTTTTTCCTGTCGAAATGGAGGCGCAATGGGGTTATGTAGATAGCAGTGGCCGTTTTGCAATCAAGCCTAAATACCTGACTGCCAAGCCATTTCGCGAAGGGGTGGCGTGGGTGAAAGACGAGAAGTCCTGGCAACTGATTGATGCGCATGGCAAGCGTATTGAGCGCCTTGAGTTTGACGACGTGGAGCCGCACAGGGACGGCCGTGCGCGTGTTTACAAGGACAATAAGGTTGGGCTTGTCAATACGGAAGGAGTAGTCGTGTTAAAGCCTACTTACGTGACTATCAGGGATTTTCACGAAGGCTTTGCAGTCGTGGAGGGCGACAACGGGATGTTCGGGGCCATCAATCAGCGGGGCGCGCTGGTGGTTGGGCTGCTGTTTACGGCGCTGTCTGACTTCAAAGATGGGCTGGCTGCATATTACGTGAGTCAAAAACGTGGCCAGCGAGACCCACAGTGGGGGTTTATTCGACCGACCGGCAATGACGCGTTCGATCTTGATTTAGAAGAAGTTAAGCCGTTTCAGCAAGGCCTTGCGTTTGTGCGCCAGGGTGATCGCTGGGGCGTGATCGACCGACTCGGGCGCTGGGTGGCAACACCTCAATTTGAGCACAGCTACTACGGCTTTCACGAGGGACTGGCCGACGTGCGCATCGACGGCAAGGAGGGCTTCATCGACACCACCGGAACGCTTTTGATCGCGCCCCAATTCGCCTCAGTCGGCTATTTCAGCGATGGTTTTGCCTGGGCACGGCAGGGCACCCGCTATGGCTTCATAGACCGTGAGGGAAAGTGGCTGATCGAGCCAATGTATGAGGCGGTGACCGGCTTTCAGGAAGGTTTTGCGGCTGTTAAACTCAACGGCAAGTGGGGCTTTGTCGATCGCTTTGGTCGTGAACGCATATCGCCTCAGTACACTGATTTTGAGCTCTTCAAAGGCGAGATGGCGAAAGTCAGAACTGAAACAGGCTGGCAACTCATCGGTCCCTATGGCGGCGAATTTTCCCCGGCAGGTTTGGCTGCGGTCGAGCGCAAAGGCGATATCGTCGTGGCGCTTCATCAGGATGGCTACCGCCTCTACGATACTTATGCTGAGCCGTTGGACACCACACTGTTCTCTGATATTAGCTATCATGCGGACTATTTGATCGCATCCACGCAGGTGCCGCACTACGAAATTCCGGACCCGGCCCTACGGAAAATACTGGGCAGTGGCACAATACAACGTATTGAAACAAACGACTCAAGAGAAATTGAATTGTTTGTTGACGAAGAGGAGGCTTATAAATTGATTTACAGTGATAGTACGGGTTTCAAGTCAAACCAAAAGTCCAACCATGATTCTTCTCAAAATATGCAGATTCAGGTGGCGAAGTCGGAGTCCCGTTACGATAATCAGCTTGCCACCTACGCCTCATTCTTTGGTAATCGAGCGACCAATGAAGAGACAAAGCACAACCTTAATGGAGCGGCTCAAACAGATGTAAACGCCTCTAAGTCACGTATTTATGCTGATGATCGGATGGGAATCGTAAACGCTGAGGACGACACCGTGTTGGCGCCGGTTTACGAATGGGTGCAAACTCTGGGTGATCACGGGTTTATCACCCGCGAACACGGACGCTGGCAACTGCGCAATGCTGAGGGGAAAGCCGTGCTGCCATCGTCTTATGACATGATTTCGCCGGTCGGCGATAAGTACGTAGAGGTTGGCGTGCGCACCGCGACCTACGAGGGCGACACCGTCACGTTCAGCTCGATCTACAACACCGACGGCGAGGTGGTGGCCCAGCGGGTGCTGGCTTGGCAGCGCTTCGAAAATGGGCTCGCTGCCCTCAAAACACCCGACGGTTGGATGCTGAAAGACACCACCTGGCAAACTGTCGAGCTGCTCAACAACCGCTACCCTATTCGCCGTTTCGGGACGCGCACACCGCAGCAGGTTGTGGTCGAAACACTTGGCGGTACTGGTGTTTACGACCTCAAGTCGCAAGCCTGGCGCGTGCAACCCGCGTTTGAGGATATAGAGCTGAGTACAGATCACAGCCTCTTTTTCGCAGCTGAAAACGGTCGTTGGGGCGTTTTCTCAGCGGATAGTCAGTGGGTCGTCAAGCCTGCGTTTGATGTGATGGGCGAGCTGAAAGACAGCCTCTTCACCGCGAAATACAACGGCAAGTGGGGTTTGGTGGGGCTGGATGGCACGGTTCGGCTGGATTTCGAGTACGATGCCATTCAAGCTGAAACGTACGGCTACCGGCTGGTGAACTACGAAGTGGGCCGTCTGACGGGCGAGCTGGGGCAGGAAGAAAATGCCGGCCTACAGCTGCCGCGCTACGGCTATGCCAGCCTGACTGGCGAGCTGCTTTTGCCCCCCACCTATCGTAAGCTATGGCCAACTAAAACGGGTTTTCTGATGGAGAGTGAGCCGCGGGTTGACCGGCGCGTGTACTATCTGTATAATGGACAGCAGCTTTATCCGCCCAATGAAAAGTAACCAGCTTCGACTTTTTGGTCTAACCTTATGGTTAACGTTCACAGCTTGCGGCACTGATACATTACAAAAGCCGGCAGACCAATATGCTGAAGGTCAGTATGCTGCTGCTGCCAAGGGCTTTTCAGAAGCGCGAGAAGCCCACCCCGCACTACACACCGAGCTCAGCATGGCAACGGCCAACGCGCACTTGGGGGCGGATTCGTTAGATCAAGCCGAGCGCGGCTATCTGATCGTTCAGAACAACCTGCAGCCACGCTGGCAGTCAATGGCACAGAACAACTTGGGCATTATTTCCATCCGTCGAGAGCGCACCGACCAGGCGCTGGAACGCCTTAAAAATGCGCTGCTGACGGATCCGAACAACAATACAGCACGCTACAACTACGAACTGCTGAGGCGCCGACAGGGCGAAGACCCTCCCCCGCCCTGGCAGCCACCGCCAGATATGCCGCCGCCGCCCATTCCGCCTGAAGATCAGCAGCCGGCAGAGCAAGCCGGCAGCGTGTACGACATCCCCGAACTGCGTCCTGCGGCCCGTAAAGCGGCGATTCAAGCGCTACAAGAGCGCGACAAGCTCTATTACCAGGAATTGAAGAAGGTGCAGCGTGAAGCGGGCTACGTGGACCCCGACCGCCCGAATTGGTAGCGCTATCTGCAAGGGATTGCGTATACTGTCGTTGTCGCTAATCCGCCCATGAACACCCCCAAGTCCGAGCTGTACGAATTGCTACTGAGCCTCAGCGCTGCTGAGAAACGCGCGTTTCGGCAGTATGCAGAACGCGGCATTCGCAATGGTGAGTTGCCGCGCTATTTCCAGCTGTATGAACGCGTTCTGGAAATGGAGAGTACTGATGAAAATGAAATACGGGAGTCACTCAAAGACAGCAACTTACACAAACGCTTTTCTGAACACAAGCACGCGCTGCAGGAGGCGATACTGAAAGTGCTGGCCGACCAACATGCTGATGCCCACATCAATTTTCAGATCCGGCAATTGCTGACCGAGTATCAGATCTTGGCCGGAAAAGGCCATACAGCCTTAGCTTACAGACGTTTACAAAAAGCGCGCGAGCTTAGTGAGCGACATGAACGCTACTTATACATCCAGGAAATCGCAGATGAAGAAAAGGAACTTCTGTTGATGGGCATAGCGGGGTCTGAATTGGAAAATCGTCTGCAGGAGATCGTAGAGCGTGAGCAACAGGCCATGCAAAACGCTCGCATTGTGAATGATCAACTCACTGAGTGGGTCAGGATCAGCACGTTCTATTTCTCGCATATTCGCGCACGCTCAGAGACGGATCTGAAGCATATGAAAGAGATGATCGATCATCCGGTTTACACCCAGCCGGGCCATCTTCGCCTCTTACGCTCGCGTTTAATCAATTGCTCAAACCAAGTGGTTTACCATACGATGGCTGGCGAATATCACCAGGCTTTGTCCATCCTGGAGGCTACATTGGAGGACATCGAATCTGTTCCGCACCGTATTTTCGAGTATCCGAACAGTTATAAATACCTCATTCGCAATAACCTACAGATTCGTATCCGGCTCAATCGCGTTGACGAGCACTTCTACAAACGCCTCCGCCGATTGACCGAGCGCTACCCCTACGAGTCGCGCGGCGATGACATCATCAACCAGTTCGGCAGTATCAGTCTGGAACTCTCGGCGCGCACCAGAAGCGGTGAGTTTAGCAAGGCCTACGAACGGCTTGGCAGAGCACGCGAACTGCTTGAAGCCCACCCCGGTGCGGCGCAGGCTGATGCAGGCATGATTATCTTCAATGCATTCTACACTTGCTTTGGTGTGGGGCAGCATAAGCAGGCACTGGAGTGGCTGCGCAGATTGGCAGACGGAACAGAAGTGCACCAACGTAAGGACCTGCTCTCGCTCAGTCCGCTTATGGAAATCCTGACGCATTTTGAACTCGGTAATATCGACTTGCTGCCCTACCTGGTGCGTAATACCGAGCGCTATTATAGCAAAAACCACCCGGAACGCGAGTTTGAGCGTCTGATGCTACGCTATTTCAAGCGTATGGACCTGCCGGAGTTAAGCACGAAAGAGCAGCGTCAGTTTGTAATGCCCCCCAAAATTTAGACAGCCCAATAAGAAAACCTGAGAACGAAAG
>CAZTEZ010000213.1:0-5649 GCA_964611815.1 uncultured Bacteroidia bacterium
GCATGCCTGGTTCCATCGCTCTCAGCAGCACCCAGGCCAGCGCTGCGCTACACCCGCCGACGAGTAGGCTCTCGATGATTGCTTCCATTTCGTTGTCTGCTTAAGTGTTAAAAAAATGGTTGTAAAGAATCGCCGCGATGACCTCCGCGACCTCCTCCTTACGCGCCTGATACTGCGCCAGGTCTGTTGGCTTGGTGATAAAGCAGGTCTCGATCAGGAAGCTGTGCGCTACGCCTGTGTGCAAAATACCGAGGCGCTGGTGCTGCGACCACGACTCCGGCTTACCACCACGATCGGGGATGTCCAGCGTTTCGGCGATGCGCCGGCTGAGCAGCTGCGAGATGGTCAGCTCTTTGGGCGCGTAGCGCTGGCGGTAGTATACCTCCGCGCCACTCGCGGCGGGCGTGGCGGCGTTGAAGTGCAGGTCGACGACGACATCCTCGGGCTGGCACAGCGTTTTGACATACGCGATGGTCTTCTGAAAACTCGCCGTTTTCGGCTCGTTCAAGACCTTCGCACCCAGGCTGCGCAGCGCGTTGGTGATCAGGCCCTGCTGCTCGAAGGTCAGCGCGCTTTCCTGCACGCCATTGGCGATTGCGCCGGGATCCTTGCCGCCGTGCCCGGCCAGGATGAAAAACTGTGGGGTCTGGTGGTTATTAGTACTGCTCATTGCTGCACCTCCCGTTTTGCGGCTGCTTCAGGGTCCAAGTCCTTTAGGCCATGTTTCTGGAAGCGTTCGAGTCGGCGGATGATGAAGGGCGGCAAAATCGGGTGGCCCAGCGCGGCGAGGTTCTCGTTGATGCTGAGCGCCTCGCGGAACAGAATGGCGGCGTAAATCAGCGCATCGAAGTAGGGCACGATGGCCGCGAGGATGGTATTGGGCTTGCCGGCAATGGTGTGGTGCGAGATGACGTGCATCGTGATCAGCAGCACGGCGTAGGCCGTGACTTTGATCAGCACGCGCTCAAGTTTGCGGCTACTCACGCTGCGGGTTTTCCAGGCGGCGATGAGGCCGGTTAGCGTATCGAGGATGATGAGTATCGCCAGGAAGGCGGCGAACTCCCAGTCGCTCCACAGAAAACGCTCGACGAACTGCACTATGGGCGCGAGCACCCAGCCGATAAACACGTACGCGAGTACGGTTTTCAGCTCGGGCAGCTGCTCCCAATAGTGCGAGAGGGTGGTAGAAAGGGTATCGACAAATCGGTGCATAGTGAAAGAAGTTTGCACCCAAGTTCTGCCGTCAGTTACCCGAGTCTTTCACCCGCGCTTAAGCAGCCAAACGAGACTGTCTAAATCGACGCGCAGTGTTAACTTGAGCGCCATGAACGGCCCCTTTGCTCGCCTTTATGGCTACCTCACCGAACCCGATGCCGCCATCTGGCAGCGTCAGCTGTTTGTAGTGGGTGCGCTGCTGGGCTGGGCGATGCTGTTCATCACCCCGCCGTTCTTCGGCAACGACGAGGAAGACTACGTTTTTCGGGCCTGGCAACTGAGCCAGGGCCAACTCATCGCCGACCATCATCCCGGCTTCAGCGGTGGCGATATTCCATCGAGCTGGTATCAGCCCTGGGTGTCTTTTTCTGACCCAGCGAGCCTCGATTTTTACTGCCGCATCCCTGTCGATAGCGTGCTGCATTACACCAGCCGCCCGCTCAATCCCGACCAAACGCAGCCCATCGACTTCCGCAACACCGCGCTCTATTCGCCCGTTGGTTTCTTGCCACACCTACCGGCGATGTGGCTAGGGCAGGCGCTCAATCTGTCAGCATACGGCACCATCTATCTGGCGCGCGGGCTGCAATACATCGCCTGGCTGATATTGATGGCGCTCGCAATCAGGCGCTTACCCGGAAGTGGGTATTTCTGGCTCCTGCTCATCTTCCTGCCCATGAGCGTGTATCAAGCCACGACCGTCACCGTTGATGGCCTAAACAACAGCCTGGCTTTCCTGTTCGTCGCGAGTGTGTTGCGTTGGCGCGCTCTGCGCTTAGCCATAACACCAAAACGGGTGGTTTTTGCTGTGGTGTGCGTCTTGGCGTTTGTGTTGATCAAACAGATGTACGTGCTGCTGGGCTTGTTTTTGCTGATCATCCCGACAGCCCAGTGGGGTGGCTTACTGCGAAAAGTGGGGTTGGTCAGCGCTCTAATCTTGGTTGCAATGTCGATCGGCGGGCTGTGGTCGAAGCTGGCGTTTCAGGTATATGAACCCATGTTCGCAGATGTGTACAGCGACCCCAACCCGGCGGCACAACTGCAGTTTCTCCTCAGCCATCCGTTGTTGTACCTAAAGGCACTTACGGAAGGTGTCATCGAGTGGGGGCCAATCCTTTGGGACAGCTGGCTGGGGGTGCTCGGCAAAACGTCAGTCGAGCTACCGCCTTCCGTTTACTTATTGCTGTCGCTCTCGCTCTTTGCCTTGCTTGTAGTCGACCGCCCGATGCTCATTCGGACGCCGCTCTACGTCCGTGGTGTCAGCCTCGGCACATTTGCACTGGGCATGTCAGCCATGTTCACGATCATAGTGATGACCAACCACAGCGTTGGCGAGCTGGCGTTTTTCGGGGTCGTCGGGCGCTATCTCATTCCGTTTGCGCCGCTGCTGTGGGTGGGTGTTCAGCCAAACTTACCCCGGCTGGTGCGACCGAATTGGCTCGCCGTGTTTACTGGTGGGGTAACGGTGTTCGCGCTGTTGCAGAGCCTGCGGGCGCTGGTGCTAAGGTTCTATGGTGTCGACTTCATTCACCTGCTCTTTTGAGGAATGGATTTCAGGCCCTTGGCGTTGTTTGGGCTGCCAAATCCTGCTAGATTTGTTTACCAACACACACAGAACAATCTGAACGCAAACCCCTCTTTCTCATGGCAGATCAAAAATATGATGTAGTGGTCATTGGCAGCGGTCCTGGTGGCTATGTGGCGGCCATTCGCTGTGCACAGCTGGGTATGAAAACCGCAATCATCGAGCGCTACAACACCCTCGGTGGCACATGCCTGAACGTCGGTTGCATCCCCTCGAAAGCGATGCTCGACAGCTCCCACCACTACCACGACGCGGTTCACAAGTTCGCCGACCACGGTATTAAGGTCGACCCCAAGCTCGATTTTGGCCAAATGGTGCAGCGCAAACGCGACGTGGTCGAAGGCATTACGAAGGGTGTGGAGTTCTTGATGAAGAAGAACAAGATTGAGGTCGTGACCGGCCACGCAACCATCAAAGACAAAAACACGGTTGAAGTCGCTGGCGAAAAGGACAAGCAAACCCTTGGCGCTGACAAAATCGTGATCGCCACGGGCTCCAAACCCTCAACCATTCCGGGCGTCGAAATCGACAAAAAGCGCGTGATTTCCAGCACGGAAGCACTCGAGATGAAGGAGGTGCCCAAGCGCCTGCTGATCATTGGCGCGGGCTACATTGGCCTAGAAATGGGTTCGGTATTTGCGCGTCTGGGCTCGAAGGTGACCGTCGTGGAGTACACCGACCGTTCGCTGCCGGCCATGGACAAAGACATCTCGCGCGAAGTGACGCGCGTGCTGAAGAAGGAGCTCGACTTCGAGTTCCACTTCAAAACGAAAGTCACCGGCGTGAAAGGCACCGCCAAGCAGGTGACGCTCAAAGCCGAAGACAAAGACGGCAAAGAAGCCGAAATGCGTGCCGATTACTGCCTTGTGGCGGTTGGGCGCAAGCCTTACACGGAGAACCTCGGCCTCGAAAATGTGGGCGTCGAAACCGACGACCGTGGCTTTGTGAAAGTCGACAAGGACTTCAAGACTAACGTCGATAACATTTACGCGTTCGGTGATGTGATCGGCGGTAAGATGCTGGCGCACAAGGCCTCAGAGGAGGGTGTTGCACTCGCCGAAATGCTGGCCGGGCACTCAGCGCACATCGACTACAACAAGATTCCGGGCGTGGTATACATGTGGCCGGAGGTGTCTTCTGTGGGCTACACCGAGGAGGAGCTGAAAGACCAGGGCACACCCTACAACAAAGGCAAGTTCCCGTTCAAGGCCATTGGCCGCGCTTCGGCGTCAGGCGACGACAACGGCTTCGTCAAAATCCTGGCGCACAAAGAGACCGACGAGATTCTGGGCATGCACATCGTTGGCGCCCGCGCCGCCGACCTCGACGCCGAGGGCGTGACAGCAATGGAGTTCCACGCTGCAGCCGAGGACCTCGCCATCATCTCGCACGCGCACCCGACTTACGCGGAGGCCATCAAGGAAGCGGCCCTCGCCGCTACTGGCAACCGCGCGATTCATATGTAATTCGACTCGCGACAGCTACGAAAAGAGAAAGGCACCCGTTGGGGTGCCTTTTGTGCTTTTTGATAGGCAACAGCTAGTCATCCTGAGCCCATTCGACCCATTCGACTGCGCTCAGGGCAGGCTTTCGCTCAGGGCAAGCTGTGTCGAAGGACCCACGTTGATATTTTTTGCAATTGACGTGGATCCTTCCCATTCAACTACGCTCAGGGCAAGCTAGCGCTCAGGATGACTAAGGGGAGTATATGGCCAAAATCAACCAGCCGAGAACGAGATCCCGCAACCGCAGGACTCTTTCGCGTTGGGGTTCTGGAACTCAAAGCCACGGGCGTTCAGGCCATGATCGAAGTCGACGGTCATGCCCTGCAGGTAAATTTGGTGGCGCTTGTCCATCACGATTTTCACGCCGTCCTGCTCAAAATGCAGGTCGCTGTCGTTGGTTTGGTCAAAGTGGAGCACATAACTGAGGCCTGAGCAGCCGCCGCCCTTCGCACCGACACGCAGAAAGACATCGTCGCCGTAGCCGTTCTCTTCGCGCAGGCGCTTGACCTCCGCAACAGCGGTGGGCGTGAGCATCACAGGTGCTTTTTCGGTTACAATAGCCATAATCGGATTCGTTTGGTGTTTGCACTAAGACAACAAAGTGCGCGAAAGCTTGGTGCCCTGGCAAGGGCAGTTTGCAAACTCTGGGTGTGAAAAATAGTCAGGGCAAACCAACGAGTGATCTGCCCTGAACTAGTAATTGCCTCAGTAAAATCGATCAGTCACGGAAAGTCAAACACACCCGAAGGTGCGTCAATCACAGTCTCTTCTTCCCAGTTCAATCGATAGTATCAATATACGAAAAAAGAAACGCGAGGACAGTAGTTGTGTGAAAAACTAGGCGAATGAACGTTAGGCAGCCACGTAAGACATGAAGCGTGAAGCAGCCACAAAAAAACCCGCCAAACGGGCGGGTTTTTTTCCGATGTGAGAAGTAGGTGAGTGCAGTATCGAAAGCGTTTGAGCGCAGTTTGGCTATGCTTATTGTACGTCGTACTTCATGGCCAGCAGCGGCGTGCGGATGGTCGCAGACACATCCTCAGTAAGGCTGCCTTTGAAGAAGTGCGACATGCCCGTGCGGCCGTGCGTTACCATGGCGATGAGATCTACGTCGCGCTCCTCAGAGAACTCGCGGATGCCTTCCGCCACGTCTTCGGCGTTGTAGATCACGAGTTGCATTTTCTCGTATTTCACCTCCTCAGAGAGCTCGTCGAACGACTTCATCGCTTCACGATTCGAAAGATACGTGTCAGACGTATTGATGAGGCCGACCTGGATTTCAGCGTCGAAAATCTTCGCCAGATTCACCAGCGTGTCCACCGCCTGGTGGAACTCGCCTTTGAA
>CAZTEZ010000214.1:0-5646 GCA_964611815.1 uncultured Bacteroidia bacterium
GCGGGCACCATTCCGTATGAGATTCTCGTGAATGTGAGCGAACGGGTGAAGCGGGTTTACATCAACAGCTAGTACACACGAACTAGAAGCCGTTTCTGCTACCCATGAATCGTCTCGCCCTTGCCATAGCGCGCGATAATCTGCGCCTCGTAGTCGAGCCACTCCTGCCAGCGTGCGTCGACGTCCAGCTCCAGGCCCTCGCTGGCGGCGATTTCACGGGCAAACTTCAGGAAAGTCGTGTAGTGCCCCGCCTCGCTGGCCATCAGATCGTGATAGAATTGCGCCAGCTCTTTGTCCTCAACTTCAGTGGACAGCACCCGAAAGCGTTCGCAGCTGCGCGCCTCGATCATGGCAGCAAACAGCAGCCGCTCAATCAGCGCGCGCTCCCGCCCCTTGTCTTTCACCATGAACTTCGCGAGGTCGTTCACGTACGGGTCTTTGCGCTCGCGACCCAACTGCCAGCCTCGCGCCAAAATGCGCTCGTGCACCTGCTGAAAGTGCTCCAGCTCTTCGCGGGCGATCTCGCTCATGCGGTTCACGAGCTCCGAGAACTCAGGATAGTGCACGATGATTGAAATCGCGTTTGATGCCGCCTTCTGCTCGCAGTAGGCGTGGTCGGTCAACAGTTCCTGCAGGTTCTTCTCGGCGATATTCGCCCAGCGCGGGTCGGTCGGTAGTTTCAGGCCTAGCATAGGGGTGTAATTTGAGTCACACAGTTGAGTTGCAAACATAGGAAACCATGCCGCACGGTGCTAGCTTGGCACTAAACTCTATCTCAATCTGAAGCATCATGTCTATTGCAAACGACACAAACAATCTACAAGCGCATTGGGACAAAGTATATGCTGAAAAGCCGCTTGAAAGTGTGAGCTGGTATCAGCCGGTGCCAATTACTTCGCTTGAACTCATTCGGAAATACGCGCCTAAACCAGACGCCAGACTAATCGACGTAGGCGGTGGCGACGCTTATTTGGCTGAGCATCTTCTCAAAGATACCGGCCTGAAAATCAGCGTGCTTGACATTTCGACCAATGCGCTCAAACGCCATCAAAAACGTGTGGGCGACATGGCCACGCGCATAGAGTATGTACATACCGACATCTTGCAGTTTGAGCCTGAACAGCCTTATGACATATGGCACGACCGGGCGGCCTTCCACTTTCTTCAGACAGATGAAGCTTTGAAACGCTACGCAGGTATCGCCGCCAAAGGCATTGAACCTGGCGGCGTACTTATCATCGGCACATTTGCAAAAGATGGTCCTAACCGCTGCAGTGCGCTAGATGTTCATCAGTATGATGCTGAAGACCTTGCGACAGTTTTTGAAGCAAGGTTTGAATTAGTTGATGATCTTCAAGTCGATCATACTACGCCAGGTGGCGGCCAGCAGCGCTTCACGTTCGTCGTGATGCGTAGAAAAGAGAACTAATTTTTAGCCATCAATCTGCTTCAAGCCGTCGATGACGGTCTTCAGCTCTTGCAGTTTTTCCGGGCTGGCGTAACCTTGACTGGCATAGCGGATACACCCCTCTTTGTCAATTACGAAGACATACGCATCAGCGGTATCGCTCACGTTCAGGTGACGTTTGTAGGGTCGGATATCGCCGTAATACGTGATCACATTCTTATGGCGCTCTTCAGGTATACCGCTGCGCATGCCACCATCAATCCAGCCCTGTAGCGGTTTCCAGATGCGTTTGATGAGCGGGATTTCGTAGTAGCACACATCCTGGAAGTTGTTTTGGTCCAGGACGTACTCAGCCCAGGTGTCGATTTTGGCTTGCGCGGCTTGCTTGAACGCGACAGTCAGTACACAAACGTTATCGCTAAGGTCGCGCGGGAGCGTAATGGGGTTGCCGGCCAGGGTCTCGGCGGCTATCATCGGGAATTTTTCGCCAATCAGGTTGTCATTGTCAGGTTGATGTTTACGCTCCATGAGGATCAATTTTGAGGTCGTCTGAAAAGTGGGCAGGATGTGCGGGGGGTTGGATGCACACAACAGCATGCCACAACATATGAACGCCGACAACAACGAAATGGTGCTGAGCAATCGGGGTTTCATGTTGATACACAGAAGCTGACCGCCTCTTTTCACTTTTGAACTAGTTGCAGGGCGCGTATTCCATCTTTTCGATCCACTCTCGAATGAGCGCGATGCCCTCGTCGTGATTCACCGAACGGCCCAGCTCGGGCATCATGATGGCCGGGTCGCTGGCGTTGTTCATGCGGTAATACATGATCGAGCTGTCGGGCTTGCCGGGCACAATGCTGTACGTCAGCCCACCGGAACCCTGCCCGGCAGCAATAGGGCGCTTGCACAGGCCCACAGCCGACATACTAGCCTCGGTGGTCAGCAACGACAGACCCGAGTTGTTCGCCGGGCCATTGGGGTTGTGGCAGTGCCCACAGTTGATGTCGAGATACGCCCGGGCGCGCTGGTCAAGGGTCCCGGCATCGGAATCGAAGGCGTTGGGTACGCTGGGCGCTGCTTCTGGGGCGGGCGCACCCTGAATCAGGCCCTTCGATTGCCAGTACGCCAGCTGGTTCATCTCGCCATCCGCATACGCGTAGTTTTTGTTCAGGTGTCGCGCCTTGGGACCAATGGGCACGATGTCGCCGTTTAGCTCGTGGCAGCCCTTGCACTCGTTCTGGTTGGGGATGCGGTAGTTGGCCGTGCGGGTACTGCCGTCATAATGCGTCCAGGTCACCCCGCCGACGGTGCCACCGACTTTGTCGCGAAACGCCTCGGTCTGTTCGTCGTTCCACTTATAATTGCGGGCTTCCCAGCCGTTGTCGGTGTGCACCAGCAGGCGCGTTTCGATGATACGGCGCGAGCCGTCGGGCTCCCGGAAATCCTCGGGATAGTAGAACGTCTTGATGAGTACCGACCCCACCGGCAACTGCATCACCTCGGTGTCGTGGTACTCGCCAGTTGCGCCTTCGGGTACGTACACAAAACGAGCCTTTTGCGCATAGTCGGTGAACAACTCGGTGCTTAGTTCGTAGGGGTGCACATCGGCAGCGGGCATTTGCTGCTTCAGTTCGCCCTCAAAGAACTGGTAGTCAGACAGCTGCTCGTGGTCGGTCAGCACGCGCGTCATGGTCTCGTCGGGGGTGGGGTCTCCCTTACACCCGGCGAGCAGGAGTGTCAGTAGCAGTAGGCTCAGTAAGCGGGAGGTGGTCATGGTTTGAGGTCAGTTGATGCGGTAGGGAAAGCGGGTCGCTAGACGGTCATGTCTGCGTCAGGGCATGGGCGCGTTCACCGACACCTCTGGCAGGCTGGTGCCCGTACAGGTATAATCGGCCAGCGTAACGTCAGCGTTCAGCAGCACGCCGAAATCGGGGTTGCCGCTGTTGTTGTTGAAGCAAATGCGCATGTCTTCAACGCCGTCGTCAGCCGGGTCAGGGATGCCATCGAAGAGTAGCTCCGGGACATCACTTCCATAAAGTGTGTGCAAAAATCCGCCCACCGGTCGCGTGGTGTCGGGCATCATGGGCGTCGCTTGAATGGTGTTATCATGCGTGTACACGGCGCCGGTGTAGGGGTTGTAAGCCGGGTCGTCGTACGGGAAGCCGCCCACGAGGCCCAGGGCTTCGTAGCTGATGACCGCCACCGAGGTCACGTTGTTGTTCAGGAACTGGTTGTCGAACAGCTCGACTTCCTTTGTCGCCAGCACAAAGCAGCCCGTGCCGGGGGGCACCTGCCCAACGATGTTGCCAGCAGGCGCAAAGTTGGTGGTGTTGTTGTCGATAACGGTGTTGCGGTAGCAGCGAATCTTTGCGCCGTTTTTCTGCACCAAACCGGGCAGATCGAAAATCAGCAGGCCACCGGTGTTGTTGCGGGCGGTGTTGTCGTAAACGTCGGCGTTCAGGGTGTTTTCGATTTCGATGCCTGCCACATTGAACTCAGCCAGGCTGTTGCGGACAATCACGCGGTCGCTCTGGCCCACATAGATGCCAGCGTCTGAAGCGCCCTTGGCATAGCAATCGTCCATCAGCACATCCGTACACAGCACCGGGTAGAGGCCGTACGCACCGTGAGTGGAGTCGATATCGCCGCTCCAAACCGCACCGACGCGCAGGAAGGTGATGCCTTTGCAGTCCTGAGCTTTGATGCCATCGCCCTTGGTGTCCAGCACCTGGAAATCGTGCATCAGAATGTTGTTGCAGTTCGTGATCTTCAAGCCTTCTGCACCGCTCTGGCCCTCGAAGTTCAGTATCGTCGATTCGCGCCCGGCCCCACGGATGGTAATGTTGGTTTTGCCGTCAAGCGAAATCGTGTTATCGAAAGTATAAGTGCCAGCTGCCAGCTCGATAATGGCACCGTCTTCTGCGTCAATCATGGCCTCCTGAAAGTTGTCCTGGGCATCGGCATCATTTGCAATCGCAATCACGTTACCGTCCTCTTTTGGGTCGTCATCCTGACAGGCGGTGGTCAGCAAAGTCGTGGCCATCAGCAGCATGACCAGCAGTTTGAGTGAGGGCAAGAAGCGCATAGCAGAGATGTTATTGGTACTTGTTAACTGAAAGTTAAGTGATAATCGCATCGTATGCAAGGGCTTGCGCGGACTGAGCTACAGCGCCGGCACCTCCACCTGCACCGGCGGCAGTGGCTGCGGGGTGCACGTGAAATCGCTGATGGTGGCGGTGCTGTCTTCGAGCACGGTTAGGCCGACATCCGGGCCGTTGTTGGAGAAACAGATGTTGCGTGTGCTGGCATCCATCCCTTGAATACCGAGGGTGATTTCTTGACGCGGGCGGTTGCTGGGGTCAGCCTGGAAGCCAAAATAGTAATCGTAAAAACGGGAGAAAGAATTGATGAACTCATCGGCGGGGGCTTCGATGGTATTACCTTAGACCTGAATGTTGCGCGGCGATACCGCACTGGTGTCAGTAATTGTAAAAAGGCTGTTAGTACTACCTGAGCCAGTCCCATCGTAGGCTTCATTGTAGTTCGTTACCCCGGCGATTGTAAGCGGCATATAATCGTGATTTGATATGACGTTGTCGGCGATGTCCATATCCGTCACCCCGACGCTGACGATACCTGTACCGAAAGTTGCCACCCGCAGATAGTATAGACTTGAGAGACCGTCTTTAAAGTTGTTGGATTCAATTGTGTTTCCAATCAACCGGATGCCGCGCGACTTTGCGGGTGCGCGTTCGGGATCAGCAAACAACACAATGCCGCAGACGCCATCTCGTACGCTGCTGTTGGTGATATCGACCGACGAGCTGTTCAAGACACAAATACCAATTCGCACGTTTGCTACATCAACCTGCTCGATTTGTACCCGTTCGCTATAGCGCACATACAAATTCGCATACCAACTGTTGCGCAGCTTGCAGTTGGCCACCCGAACGTCTTGCGAGTTGAACACTTCGATATTACTGTCTGGGCTGTGGCGTTGCACATAGGTTTCACGACCCAGCACTAGGTTGTCCAAGTGGATGCCCTTGCAGCTATCGAGCCGAATGTTGAAGTCGCGCTGGTTTTCTATACTCAAATCTCTGACTACCAGTTGTTCGCAACTGAGGAACTCAAATCCGTCGCGTGCCTCGTGCGTGAACAGAATTTTCGTCTGCGCAGGGTGTAGTGTACCCCATCGTCTAAACAACCCACACTCACCATTAAGCAAAAGCGCG
>CAZTEZ010000215.1:0-5633 GCA_964611815.1 uncultured Bacteroidia bacterium
TCTTCACCGCCCGTTATGGTGGCGCTCTTCCTGGGTGCGATGCTGCCGTTCTGGTTCAGCTCGCTGGCCATGGACGCCGTGGGCAACGCGGCCAACGCGATGATCAACGAGGTGCGCCGCCAGTTCAACAGCATCCCCGAACTGAAAGCCGCCCTGGAAGCCATGCGCCGCAACGATAGCGACGACGTGTCGACTTGGAACGAAGCCGATCAAGCCGCGTTTGCAGCTGCCGAAGGCAAAGCCGAGTACGAGAAGTGCGTTGAGATCTCGACGACTTCATCACTGCGTCAGATGGTCGTGCCGGGTATCCTGGCCGTGATCGCGCCGGTCATTATCGGCTTCGGCCTAGGTGCTGAGCCGCTGGGCGGTCTGCTCGCCGGTGTCACGGTATCGGGCGTACTCATGGCAATCTTCCAGTCGAACGCTGGTGGCGCCTGGGACAACGCCAAGAAGAGCTTCGAAGCTGGCGTTGAACTCGACGGCACGGTCTACAAAAAGGGCACCGACGCACACAAAGCCGCCGTTACTGGCGACACCGTGGGCGACCCCTTCAAGGACACGTCTGGTCCGTCGCTAAACATTCTGTTGAAGCTGATCTCTGTGATCGCGCTGGTTATCGCGCCGATCCTGGCGACGATGTAAACCTGTTCCCAGCTCATAGGAGTTGATATACAAAAAGAGCGCTGCCCTTGGGTTGCGCTCTTTTTTTGATAAGTCGCTGCTGTTTTAACGTTCGCATAACACAACGGAGTTACCTTCGCGAAAATGCATACTGCTATGCTACGCTACCTCTCTGTAACCCTGCTCCTGTTGCTGCCCCTCTCGCTGCTGGCCCAATACGGCGAGATTAAAGGCCAACTCACCGACGACACCACTGGCGAACCCCTGCCGGGTGCGGCCGTCGTTACCACCTCTGGCAAAGGCGCCTACACCGACGACGAGGGCAACTTCACCATCGGCGGACTCACCCGCGGGACGTACACGCTGGTGTTTCGTTACATTGGCTTTCAGGCGGATACGCTCACGGGCATCGAAGTGAAGCCCAACCAGACCACGACAGTCAACTTCAAGATGCTGCCCGAGGACGTGGAGGTGGAAGGCACCGAGATCGTCACCAAGCGCGCGAATATCGAGTCGAGCAATATGTCGATGGTCTCCAGCATTAAGCTGAGCGAGACCGTGGATGTCGGCATTTCGAAAGAGCAAATTCAGAACTCGCAAGACCGCACCGCCGCGCAAGTCATGCGCCGCGTGCCGGGTATCTCGCTGGCCGACGGGCGGTTCGTCACGGTGCGTGGCCTCAGTCCGCGCTACAGCCAGGTGCTGCTTAACGGCGCACTGACCCCCAGCGCCGAGCCCGATGTGCGCTCGTTCTCGTTCGACATTGTGCCCAGCGGGCTCATCGAAGAAATCACCGTCACGAAAGTGCCGGTGCCCCACCTGCCGGGCGATTTTGCAGGTGGCATGGTGCAAATCAAGACGCTGGACATCCCGGAGCGCGACATTACACAGGTCAGCTACAACACCAGCTGGCGCGTCGGCACCACGCTCATGGACAACTACAAAGGCGACAAGCAGTACACCGGGGACTTCCTCGGCGATGGCTCGGCTGACCGCGCTTTGCCCGACAACTTCCCGGCGAATTTGGGCGCTGACGGCATCACCCGACAGGATCGCATCGACCTGGGTAGCCAGTTGCCCAACACTTGGGCACCGCAAGACCTCGCCGCCATCCCCGACCAGCGCGCGAGCATCCTGTTCTCGCGGGCGTTTGGCAAAAAAGTAAAGGTGGGCACTACAACAGCATTGCGCTACTCGCTGACCAACCAATACTTTGAGGCCAATCGTCTCAACTACGAGTTTTCGCAAGCGGGCGAAGAGATCGACACCATCTTCGATTACACCGACCAGCAGTACGAGCGCAGCGTGCGCGTCGGTGCGCTGCACAACTGGACGGTGCAATTCAACCGCAACCACCGCCTGAAAATCGACGGGCTGTTCAACCAGAATGGCCGATCGCAAGTCACCGAGCGTTCGGGCTTCGATGTCGATAACCAGCAGGAAGTGCAGAATTATGCCCTGCGCTATCGCTCGCGCCGTTTGATGACCGCGAACCTTGCCGGCGAGCACCTGTTTTTTGAGCAAAAACTTAAGCTGGACTGGGGCCTTGGTGTAGGCCAGAGCAGCTTTGAAGAACCGGACTTTCGGCTCTTAGAGTACCAGCGCAACACCGGCTCGGCGGGGGCGTTCACGTTTCCGGCCAACAACGACGCGCTGCGTTTTGGCGGGCGCTTTTTTGGCGATATGACCGAAGCCACACAAACCGGCCGGTTCAACCTCAAATACACGCTGGCGGAGGGCGAGGGTCTGCGCGTGCCCTTCGAGATCCGGGTGGGGGGCTTTTGGGAGCGTCGCCGCCGCGAATTTTCGGCGCGCCTGATGAATAACGTCAGCGCCGCCGTGCCGGGGGTCTCGACGTTCGATAGCGAGCTCGCCGACCTCCCGATCGATTCCATTTTCCGTGCCGAAAACTTCAACCTCACGGGCTACATGCTCAGCGAGGTGACGCAGCCCACCGACGCCTACCAAGCCGAGCAAGACCTCTACGCCGCTTACCTCTCGACGAGTATCCCGATCGGCGACCTTATTTCGGTGTACGGCGGGGTGCGCATCGAGCAGTTCACCCAGCGCTTGTTCTCAGAAACCCGTACGGGCGAGGACATCAACGTCGACAACCCACTGCTCAACATTTTGCCCTCCGTGAACCTGAAAGTGCGGGCCAGCGAGCAGTGGCAGTTTCGCGCCGGCTATGGTATGACCGTAAACCGCCCTGAGTTTCGCGAGCTCGCCCCATTTGCTTACCTCGATGTGTTCCAGAACGTGCTCCTGCAAGGCAACGATAGCTTGAAAACTCCGACGATTCATAACGTGGATGTGCGGGCAGAGTTTTTCCCGAACCCCGGTGAAATGATCACGGTCGGCGCGTTTTTTAAGCAGTTTAACGACCCCATCGAATGGTTCTTCGTGCCGGGCATCACCTCGGGGGGGACACGCAACTATACGTTCAACAACGCCCTAGGTGCCAGGGCCTACGGCGCAGAAATCGAGTACCGCCAGGCGCTCGGCAATTACCTCGCGACCCCCTTCGTGCGCGATCTGTCGCTGATTTTCAACGCGGCTTATATTTTTACGGAAATGAATCTCGGCGATGCGGAGTCGGTGCGCTCCGAAAACCCCGACCGCCCCCTGCAAGGGCAGTCGCCCTACCTCGTGAATGCCGCACTGGCCTACGAAAACACGCAAATCGGCCTCTCGGGCAGCGTGAACTATAACGTCTTTGGCCGGCGGCTTCTCGTGGCAGGCGTTACGGGCTTCCCGGGCATCTACGAGATGCCGCGTCATTTGCTCGACATCACGATTCGCAAGCAGCTCGGTCGCTACTTTGCGATTAAAGCCGGCGTCCAGAACCTATTGAACGCCACCTGGCAACAGCGTCAGGATCGCAACTCAAACGGCACGATCGAAGAAACCGACTTGGTTATCGAATCTTACCAATTGGGCCAGTATGTCACATTTGGGGTCAGTGTCGATCTCAGCAAGTGACACTTAAAATCAGTATAAATAACGGTGTTTAACGCTCAGTTAACATCCTCATTCTACATTTTTTTCCAACTCTGTTACTTCAACCTGCTCAACCAACGCCATGCTCAACCGCCTTTTTCTTCTGCTTTGTATGTTAACAGCGCTCAGCTTTTTCGCCTGCGACGAGGGCGATGAACCCAAGCCTGACGACAACACCCCAACGGACACCAAAGACTCTAGCAGCACCTGCGGGGGACTAACGGTGCTGCAGGGGACGATCGATACGAATATGACGCTTTCGTCAGATTGCGACTACGTGTTGCGCGGCTATGTCTACATCGACGGTGGTGCGACACTCACGATCGAGCCAGGCACGGTCATTAAAGGCGAAAAAACCACTGATGGCACACTGGTCATCATGCGTGGCGCAAAAATTATGGCCGAAGGCACGGTCGCTCAGCCGATCGTTTTTACGTCGAACCAACCGCCCCTCGAACGCGACAAGGGCGACTGGGGTGGCGTGATTATTTGTGGCAAAGCGCCCATCAACGAGCCTGGTGAGCCTCAGGTCGAGGGCGGCACGGGCGCGGTGTTCGGGGGCAATGAGCCCGAAGATAACTCCGGTGTATTTCGCTACGTGCGTATCGAGTTTTCGGGTGTGCCGTTGTTTACGAACCAGGAAATCAACGGCTTGACAATGGCTGGCGTGGGGCGTGGCACCCAAATCGACCATATTCAAGTTTCGCACTCTGGAGATGATGCCTTCGAATGGTTTGGCGGCACCGTGAACGCCAAGTACCTCGTCGCTTATCGTACACAAGACGACGATTTTGACACCGACATGGGGCACCAGGGCCTCAAGCAGTTTTTGTTTGCAGTGCGCGACCCGGCCATCGCCGACGGCAGTATTTCGAACGGAATCGAGTCGGACAATAACGCAGCAGGTACCGGAGACTCACCGTTTACCAGTTCGACGTACTCGAATATGACCTTGATGGGCCCTTACGAAACGCAATCGACGGTTGCGAACAGTCTTTTCCGAAACGGCTTGGGCATAGACAAACGCAGCCGAGCAAATGTGTTTAACTCGGTAGTAATGGGCTGGGAATACGGCGTGCGGATTGACGGCAAAACGACCGTGACGCCCTACAGAAACGACGATGCACGCTTGAGGCACAATATCATCGCGGGTTGGCAACTCGGCACAGCCACTCAGCCCGGCGCAGTTGCAGCTTCCGACCCACCCGACTTCACGTTCAACCCCACCGAGTGGTTCCTCACTCCAGCTTTCGGTAACGACACGCTCTTCAATAACGCAGACGTTGGTCTTACAGATCCCTTCTCGCTGACAGCACCCAACCCGATGCCAAAAGCAGGCTCCATAGCGCTTTCGGGTGCCGATTTTAGCGACCCAATACTCCAGGATCCCTTTTTCGAAAAGGTGAGCTACCGCGGTGCTTTCGGAGACGTCAACTGGATGGAAGGCTGGACGAACTTTGACCCCCAGCGTACTGAATACTAGGATTTCATCCACAATTCACACGATAAACGATTAGCTACCTGACCTTAAAGTTTCACACTTTCATTTTTCTTTCAACTTCATTTTGATCAACTCGACTTTCGACCCTAACCATGAAACAGCTCCACTTTCTCATTGCATTCTTGTTGCTCAGTCCTTTGGCGTTTGCGCAACAAAGCATCAGCGACTTCCAGTCGATTGGTGCCGTTCGTACGAACAAGGTTATACAGTACCCAGGTGCCACCCACGGCTTCCAGTCGATCTGCCAGTCTGGCGATCCGCTGTCTGAAGGCGGCACAAAGGGTACGAATTCCGACTTCACGGGCTTTGTGCCCATCAATGGCTCCAGCACAGAGGGCTATTTGTGCATCAACTCTGAATTTGTCGACTTAGAGGCCATCGTTGGCCCAGGGCTGGCTGGTGTGGCTGGCGCGCTGATTCCGAACCTAGAAACGACCTCAGGTACCGGCGGCGGCGTCGATATTTACCACATCAAATACAACCCGACGCTGAAGGCCTGGGAGACGCTCGA
>CAZTEZ010000216.1:0-1734 GCA_964611815.1 uncultured Bacteroidia bacterium
CGCGACGAGGCGGTGCATATGCGCCGCACCCTCGACAGCGTGATCGCGCAGACCATCCTCGAGCAGGGCAAGCGCATCGAAGTCGCGGTCGTCGATGATGGCTCGACCGACCACACGAGCGAGGTGATCGCGCCTTACCTCGAGCGATATGGCGACCCGACCGGCCGGGTCTACATGACGTACACGCAGCTTCAGAAACAGGGCGTGGTGACGGCGCGCAACACCGCGATCGCCAGCACCGCCGCGCCGCTCGTGGCGATGCTCGACTCGGACGATGTATGGGCCCCGCGCAAACTGGAACTGCAACTCACAGGCATCGCCGTAGACCCGGACATCGTCCTCTCGCACACAGCCTTTCGCTACATCGACAGCACCGGCGCGTTCGCCGACCAGGGCACGCAGCGCTCGGAGAATCCGCTCGTTGGTCGCTGTCTCGAGACGCTGCTCGACGAATTCCTGGTGATCTTCTCGTCCGCGGTGATGCGCCGGTCCGCCGTCGAGCAGGCCGCCGCCGCGGCGGAGCACGGCCAGCCCTTCGACCCGCGCTGGACCAACGCGCAGGACTACGACCTGACGCTGCGCGTCGCCCGGTTCGGCGCATTCCACCATGTGCCCGAGCCGATGGTGCACTATCGCCTGCACGGGCAGCACGGCGCCATGGGCGACCTCAAGAAGGCGTACGGCTTTCACAGCCGCGTGCAGATCGACTTCATCCAACGGTTCCATGAGGAACTGGGGCTGCCGGCCGATGATGGGGCGCGTCGAGCACGGGCGTTTCTGCGCGGCCGGGCCGAGTCGGCGTTCTGGCGACGGCGGTTCAATGTGGTGGGCGACCTGTGCGACCTGGCGCGCGAGCTCGAGATTCATGATGCGGCGTTCGCCGAGCTCGAGCGCAAGATCGCCCGACCGAAGTGGGTGTACACCGTGAAGGACCGGTTCGATGCGCTGACCGGCGCAGCGCGAGGTGGCGCGTGAATCGGGCCAGACGCGTCGTCTACATGGCTCGCGCGCCGTTCGTGAGTGGCGCTGAGCGGGCGCTGGCAACCATGCTGCGCCACGTTGATCGGAGCCAGGTCGAGCCGCGCCTCATCGTGGGGCACGATACATCCCTCGTGAAGGTCGCTGCCGACTTGGGCGTGCCATGCCATGTCGTCCCGCTCGGGAAGCGTTCATGGCGCACCATGCCGGCGTGGCGGCGGAGCCTCGCCGGGCTGCGAAGCGTCATCGCCGACTTCGAGCCCGACGTCATGCACGCCAACGATGTGCCATCGTGCCAGGCGATGAGCGTGCTCGGCGCGAAGCTCGGAATGGCGCGTGTGATTCACGTGCGATGGACGATCGACGCCGCGTCGATGGCGTGGTGGGCGCGCGGCGGGGCCGACACCGTCCTCTGCATCAGCCGATGGATCGAAGACGAACTGGGCGATGTGGCGGGCACGGCGCTGGACGGTGCATCGATCGAAACCCGCCATGATGCAGTGGACTGGCCGGCGCTCGATCAACCGCAGCCGCGCGTGCAGGGGCAGTCCGATCATTCGCGTGAGCCACGTGAGCCACGTGAGCCACGTGAGCCCGATGGCGTCGCTCTCGGTTTCGCCGGTCAGCTCATCCCAAGCAAAGGGCTTGACCTCGTGATCGAAGCGATGGGGCATGTGCCCGAAGCGCGTCGGCCGAGGCTGCTGGTCGCGGGGCGCGACACGCAGGCGGATGGGGCCAACGAACGAGCGCTTCGCC
>CAZTEZ010000216.1:1744-5597 GCA_964611815.1 uncultured Bacteroidia bacterium
GCCGAGCGCGGCGTGGCCGATCGCATCGAGTGGCTCGGTTTCCTCGACGATGTCGCTGGCCTGTGGCGACGGGTGGATGCGGCTGTCTGTCCCTCGCGCGAAGAGCCGCTGGGGCTCGTGCCGATCGAAGCCGCGCGGTTCGGCTTGCCCACACTTGCCAACCGCGTGGGCGGTCTTCAGGAGACCATCGCGCCCGGCGAAACCGGCTGGCTTGTCGAGCCCACCGTCGCGGGCTGGACGGCGATGTTCGAAAGCCTGCCGACGAGAAAGGCGTTGGTCGCGGCGGGCAGCGCGGCACACCAACGCGCCCGCCAACGGCACGACCCTCGCGACTATGCCGCGTGGTTGACCGATGTGTACGACCGCGCGTTGCACCATGCGCGAGGAGGTCGGGTGCCATGAACGACCAGCCTTCGCCGGCGACGCCGATTGACGTGCTGCTTTCGCAGCGATTCCTGCCCGAGCGTGGGGGGTCGATCCGCTGGATGCACGAGGTGTACCGCCGCTGGCCCGCGCCGGTGCGCTTAGCCACTTATGCCACCCTGTTCGCGTTCATCGTGATGACAGGATGGGTGGAACGCATTGAGTTCATCTACTAAGGTGCCGATAGCAACGATACCGTTGTTTTCGATTTCCTGAAGGCCAACCACATCCGCATCCAGTTCAGCTAAAGCGGCAACCAGTTTGGCCGTTTGACGCTCCAGTTCACTGACAGAATCTGCGCCTCGTGGATCGAGCGTGCCATCAGGGCCAGTTCCCGCACCAGATACATCAATGGTGGTGAAATAGTTCAATACGTTGAAGCTAACAACGCTGAGGTCCCCGCCCACTTCAGGGGCTTCAGCAGAACGGGCACCTTCGTTAGTGTCAGGGTCAATGGTGATCGTCTCGTCAACCAGTAAGCGGTACTCACTGAAACCAAAGCTGAGCACACCTTTAATATCAGACGCTTCTGCGCCCAGGCGAGCCGTGGGGCCAGCAGCGGTAAAGGTGTCTCCTGCATCCAAGAAACCATTGCCGTTGTCACCCACGTTTGCAGGAATATAGGCGAACTCATCGGGATTCTGGGAATTAACGCCGTCATCCAAGAGCAAGCGTTCGTTGTTGTTTTGATCAATGAGTGCCTGAATCTCAGTCTGCTGAGTGGCAGGGTCGAAAATTTGCGTGGGCTGAGTTTGGTTGCCTTCTGCAATCGTGATTTCACCAAAGCGATCGAAGTTGAAGTTTTCGATTATTACCAGAGGTTCGGCACTGGAGGAGACTAATTCAAACCGCATTCCTTCGTAGGCTTCCAGGTCTGTCTGCTCCAAGCCACCAAGGGTGATTTGCACAGCGGCGGGCAGCGCATTTCCTGTGCTAGTAACCGCGATCGCATCAGCAGCCAATTGAGTCAGACCAAAGAACTCGCTAACACCACCTGTTACGTCAACCGCATCACCCAATGCAACAGTGGGAGCAGAGCCGGTGAACACCCAAAGCCCTTCAGATGTGGCGGCATTGCCATCATCCATGCCGTCGGGGGTTTGTATGTAGAAACCGTTGGAAAGCCGCTTGGTAACGATACCGGAAGTCGCTACAGTTTGACCAAGTAGAGGAGATTCAAAGCCGGAACCCTGAATTTGGGCGATCGTAGCAACAATTGTTGGTGGGGTGACGACAATCGTACCACCGGGAGAACCGACATCTTCACCAGAGTTACCACCTGCGGCTGCACTGGTGTAAGCGGCACCACCTGCTGGGGTAGAAACCCCATCTGCACTGAGAGCAAAGCTAGTTTGGTTAGTCAAATCCGTCAGATATACCGATCCATTTCCGTCGTCGATGCTGCCGTCGTAAGCAACAGAAATAAGCGCATTGGCTTGCGTTACGTTATCACCCTCATAGCTTGTAAAACTCTCCCAGAGACCAATGGTGTCACCACCATTGTTTAATGCCAGGGCACTCCAGTTCGTGACAGCAACCAGGTTGATTCCTTTCCCCCAGGCGGCCTCGAAATCAGCCGCAGAAACGTCATCGGCGTTGTAGAGAACTGCTGTTTCACCAGCGGCAATGGACCCACTGGCAATGTTTGCATCTGTCAAGGCAATAGAGTTGATGTCGTCTAATACGTAGCCAGCCAAATTAACAGTGCTGCTCCCCGCGTTGTAGAGTTCGACCCACTCCCAGTCATCTTCGGCACTGGCAGGGTTAAACATGATTTCGCTGATGACCAGGCTAGGAGAAGTGGCTCCAAGGTCGCCTTCAATCACAATGTTCTTGGCTGCAAATGCTTCGGAACCACCGTCACCACCGCCCGTTACTTGTAGCGTTAGGGTGGAACCTGTGCCTGAGATCGCCTCCGTAAAGGTTTGGAACTCATCATTCAGGACGACCCCATCCATGCGCATGGGATCGTCAAGGACGACAACGGTGCCACTTTCCATGGTGTAAGTCTGGCTGACAGCTTCATCTACAGAACTTACAAAAATATCTTGGAACGCCCCGCCATCAATGCTGTAGGACCAGACGTAGGAATCGCTGCTCTCAAAGTCACCCATCGCGGCCATATCAATGGACAGAGACAGATTCTCAGCACTGCTGATATTAAACTCCCAGGTTGCGGTAGCCCTGCCATCAGGATTGTTGCCATTTACCGTGTCTACACTGCCGAAGAACCTGTCGGTAGATGCGGTCGTGGAATCAATGATCCCCTGGTTATCACCTGCAAAGGGACTACCGCTGACACCAGCAACGCTATCATCTGCCAACGCAAAGGGAATCCCCGCAGATTGAGGCCAACTACCATAAGAGGCTACGCCAAACCAGTCTCCGGGAGACCACTGGGTCGGGTCAACACCACCACTGGTGATCACCACAAAACTATTTAGATCGTCGCTCGTACCATTAACCAGGTCGAATGCAATAGTTGCCATCGTTAAAACGTCCTAAATTAAATCTTTAACGGCTCAATGTCTTTCAATTCAGGTGCTTGAGAGGCGCATTTTGTCCCACACAAAAATGCAGATCGCCATGCCCAACGACCCGCAGCGAAGCCACATCTTGATATGGGATCAAATGCCCTGGCCTTAAGGCTCAGAAACAGGCATTGGATCAGAGCATCACCACTCTGGAAAACACACCATGTAGAAATCTACAGAAGGAGTTTTAATAAGATGCAAATTTTCTATTAAGGGAACACTAACTCGCCAGTAAATTCATCGAGACACCCTATGAGTTTATACAAAGCAAAAGTCTTCACGTAAACTTATTGGTTAAAAATTTCTTGATGATTTACCCTTTAGCAAAGTTTCTTGGCATCATCGGCAAAGGCCGTAAATTCCAGAGCATCGCTACTGGGATCCTGCACAAACAAGTTAGCCTGCTCCCCGGTTGAGTCTTGCAGAGGATGTAGGGGGCAATCACGAATTCAACCTGGTGAGACGGAGTCGATCCGCCACGGCTTGCCAGTATTTCATGTTTAAAATGACACCCCAGTGGCTGACGGGTACATCATCTGTGGTCTATGCCACAATCACCATGCCACAGGCTGGAAGATCGATGCGCACTACCGCCCGGCTATCTTTCTCATCCACTTCGATGTACTCATTTTGGGGCGGGTTGCCGAGTTGCTCATCATCCCAGTCGCCCCGGTAGAGCACCTGCAATTTTGACCCGACAGGATGAAAGCACCGATCAATGGTGACGTAAGCCCCTCGGGATTCCATACCGTGGGGGTTGAACGCGACTACCACCTCCGTCGTAAACAGCACCTGGGACCAGGCGGTGAGTTCTCCCGGTCCATGCACTGCAAAAGGATAGGACTCAAAGGCCGTTTCTCGCAGGTAGTGGTGTCCCCCCCGTAACGCCTTGCCAA
>CAZTEZ010000217.1:0-5583 GCA_964611815.1 uncultured Bacteroidia bacterium
CACAAACAACCCTGGACGTTCTGCGCCGTGAGCCGCCCCGAACTGAAACGCGAGATTCGCATCGCCGCCGAACGCGAGGAGTACGAGAACTACCACGGCCGCATGAGCGACGACTGGCTCGAGGACCTCGCGCCCTTCGGCACCGACTGGCAGAAGCCCTTCCTAGAGACCGTTCCGTGGCTCATCGTGCTGTTCAAGCAGGTGCATGGGCACGACGGCGAGGGCAACAAAACCAAGCACTACTACGTGAACGAGTCGGTGGGTATCGCGGCGGGCATGCTCATCACGGCCATTCACAACGCCGGGCTCGTCACGCTGACGCACACGCCCAGCCCCATGAACTTCCTCGGCGAGCTGCTGGAGCGCCCCAAACACGAGCGGGCCTTCCTGCTGCTGCCCGTGGGCTACCCAGCCGATGATGCGGTGGTGCCCAAGCTCGACCGCAAGAGCCTGGACGAGATGAGCGTGTGGTTTGAGTAGGCCTATTCAAACACCGCCCGTTCCCGCTCCAAAAACGTGCGCAAAAGCGTGGGCTTCCGACCGATCAGCTTTTCAACAAGCGGTGTGATTTCAGGGTCGCTCTGGAAGCGCGGGAGCGTGTGCAAGGCCGCCATCACCACCGCGTGCGACCAGCCGGTGCGCCGCGTTTGGGCGAACAGAAACCACAGCGGAAACTGCGATTGGTAAGCGATGCGCCGGCCCAATACCTCGCTCAGCAGTTCGGCGACTTGATGGTAATTCAATAGCTCGGTGCCTGTCAGCGTGTAGGCCTGGTTGCGGTGCTCGCCGGGCTGCATAAGGATGTGCGCGGCGCTGGCACCGATGTCCAGCGCGTCGATCCACAGGAAGTTGGCTTTTCCAGACGGCAGTACAATCCGCTGCTTTTCACGGATTTGCGAGAGCACCGGCCCGGTGAGGTTCTGCATGAAATAGCTGGGGCGCAGGAACGTGTAAGGCAGACCGGCAGCAATGATCTCTTTCTCGATTTTCGCGTGCGGGATAAAGCTGACGTTCTCGGCACCCTGCACAGACAAGAACACGATATGCGGGCGCTGCTCACGGGTGGCCAGGCCTTCCAGTAGCGGTTTGAAATAGCGTTTGACATCCGAAATGGGCGGCGGGCGCATCAGGAAAATGGCGTCGAAGTCCGGCAGCTGGCGCAAGGTGGCGGCGGGCTCCAGGAAGTCGAAGTACACCTCGCTGTCTGAGCGCGGTTGCTCGCGGGTGGTGGTGGCGTACGCGACGCCCAGTTGCTCGAGCTCGTGCACAACGCCGCTGCCGACATTGCCCGTATGGCCCGTGACGAGGATGCTGGGGTGGGACATGGCTGACTTGGAAATTGGGACGATAGTCTGCCTGAAACTACAGCATTGTGAACCCAATTCCCTTTCTGTAGGGCGTAAAAGGCACTTACCTTGATGTCAGTAGCCGGATTGGCTCATTGGTTCAGCAACCCGATTGCCCGCTCAGCAGCCCAGGGCGCGAGCAAAATTCCATGCCGATACAGCCCGTTGAGGTGGACGGTCGGCAGCTCGGGGTGGCGGGCGATGAGCGGCTGGCGGTTGTCGGTGGCGGGGCGCAGACCGGTGTAGGTCTCGGCGACGACCCAGTCGTGGAGGTCGGGCACCACGGCGTAGGCTTTGCGCAGGATGTCGAACAGCCCGCCGCCGGTCAGCTGCGGGGTGAAACCGCGCTCTTCGGCGGTGCTGCCCACCACGATGCGGTCGGCCTTGGGCACGATGTACCCGTTGCCATACGCCCGCGAGCGGTAGCGCAGCACGTGCCTGGGGGCGTTTTGGGTTTGCTGGAAAACGATCGTCTGTCCCTGCACCGGGGTGATGCGCTTTGGCGGCTGCAAGAGCGGGTGGAGGCCCGCCTTCCCGGCCGCCACACCGATGGCCACGACGATCTGCGCGCTCTCAAACACGTCGTTTTCCGTGTGGACGCGCTGGCCTTTTGGGTCTGGTACGATGTGTGTGACGGGCGTGTGTTCATGAAGCTCAGCGCCCGCTTCTCGCAGCGCCTTTACGAGCGCCTGCACCAGCCGGCGGTTGTCGACCTGCCAGTCGTCGGGCGCGTAGATGCCACCTGGAATGCGGCTGTCGATGGCGGGCTCCAGTTCGCGCAACTGGTTGCCAGTGAGCCACCGCACGTTCAGTCCGGCGGCTTCTTGCCACTGCAAGCGCCGCTGCAGGTGCGAGACATCCTCGCGCGTCAGGGCGAGCTCCAGCGTGCCGGTTTGGTCGAAGCCAAAGTCGGGCAGGTCTCGCGCCCACTGTTCGTACAGCGCCTTGGATTGCAAGCCGGCTTGAAGCAGCTCGCTCTCAGTGGGCTCCAGCTCGTTGGTAGGGGCCAGCATGCCCGCCGCGTGGTGGGTGGTGCCGCTGCCGAAGCGCCCGGCTTCCAGCACGCGCACGTCACGCCCCGCTCGGGTGAGCGACCAGGCGGTGGCCAGTCCGGCCACCCCGCCGCCGATGATGGTGGTGCGTGCTGTCGACATGTGCGCTAAGTTCGCGGAAAGCGGGCGAAAAGCGTAACTTCAAGTCAATTAGCACAGCAAACGCAGACCGCAGACGATCATGGAAAAGCTCTACATCAAAAATTTCGGCGGCATCGACGAGGCGGAGTTCGAGTTCAAGCCGATTACGGTGCTCATAGGCCCGCAGGCGTCGGGGAAGAGCGTGGTACTGAAGTTGTTGTATTTTTTTAGGACTGCTTTTACTGAATTTGCAATAAAGCCTCCAATAGATGATGATTTGAAAATCAAGCATATTGTAGAAAAGTATGAATCCAGGTTTTTAGCAGTATTTCCTAAATCGAGTTATCCAAAGTCAGAATCTGCGGTAAGATATGAAAACTCGAAAGTCAAAGTAGAGCTATTCATTCAGCAGTATGAATTGGATTTTGTATTTGATTCTTATACACAGAGAGTTTTCGATGACACAATTAAGGACAGAGACTCAGCCTATAATCTATACAAAAGGAGTGGAAAGGGGTTAGTTGTTAGTTACTTTGACTATGCAACAAAGTTTGCTATCCATCCTAATCAACAGATTTATATACCAGCAAAACGAAGTCTTTATGCAGACTTACTTGATAATGCTTTCATATTCATGAAAGAACATGTAGAGTTTGATTTGTTTACGGTTGAATTTGGGCAACTATTAAGTCATATCAGAAAAAGATTTCAACGCGGAGAGGCTTCAAACTTTTTAAATCCAGATGGCAACTTTGAGTCAAAAGCAAAAGCTATTCTTGGTGGTGAATTGGCTGACTCTGGTCAGGAGGTCTTTTTGAGTCATTGGGATGGGCGCCGGGTGCCACTTCAATTAGCGTCATCGGGTCAGCAAGAGTTTGTGCCTTTAATTATGACGCTGTATGCATATTTTACTCAATCTATGATCTCTGATAATACGACTTTTTATGTGGAGGAGCCTGAAGCACATTTATTTCCTTTATCCCAGAAAATGGTTGTCGAATTACTTGTAGCTTTCAAGGTACAGCTTCATCGAAAAAATCGATTTCTCATCACCACCCACTCCCCCTACATCCTTTCCAGCTTCAATAATCTTTTGAAAGCAGGACAAATTGCAAATCAATTTAAAGATCAGCCAGACAAACTCGATGCCTTGCGTAAGGTTGTTTTTGAAGAAGAGTGGCTGAAGCCCGAAGACTTCATAGCATACGCTTTAGAAAATGGGGGTGCCGAACCAATCATGGACAAAGAAACTGGCCTGATAGATGCGGCAGTTTTGGATAAAGCCTCTGAAACTATCGGCGATGATTTTACGAAGCTTTTAGACCTGCAATATGATTGAGCGAATAGATCAGAAGTGTGTCGAGAAAAAGTCTGTCCTCACACCTGTAGAGCTAAAAAAAGCAAAAGTGAGGCTAGGTTTAAAAATAACAAACGCAAGCCGATTGCTGTAGTAGATATTGATTGTGCTGTTCCAGCAACGGTTAAACGCTGCGATTACTTGTTATTGGAGACCACTAATCACTACTACATTGAGCTGAAAGGGAGGGACCCACGATATGCCGTCAGCCAGATTATAAGTACGATCCGTTTCTTTGAAGACGAAAACAGCGATACTCAGAAAATTGCTTGTGTCGCGCTCTCACGTTTTCCCAGAAAAGACACTACTGTACAAAATTTAGAGGAAAGATTGAGGCAGGTAAAGTGTCGTCGACTGCTTATCCAATCGACACCTCTAAAGGTTAATCTCTAATCACGCCGCTCCCCGTGCGCTCTCCTCCTCGTGCTTGATCACGAACTCCCGGATGCGCTCGGCGTAGGGCTCGCGGTGGCTGAGGATGAGCCCGTGGCCGGCATCCGAGTACAGCTTGAGCGAGGCGCCGGGGATGCTGCCCGCCAGCAGGCGCTGGTGGTGCACTGGCACAACGATGTCTTGCATGCCGCCGACGATTTGAGTGGGGGTGGTGATCTCCTTGAGCCAGTCGCGCGAGTCGAATTTGAACAGGTCCATGCCGACGTGGATTAGCACATCGTCGCGGTTGCTGGCGACCATGCGTTTGATGTTGCGGAAGTCTTTGAGCGGCAGGTTGAGCCCACCGACCAGGCCGTCGAACATCATCCGCGAGACCCCTTTGGCACCCACGCGCTTGACGAGCGTCGGCAGAAATTGCCGCTGCATGCGCTCGAGCGACGACAGCGCCTTGTACGCAAACGTGACGGTGAGCGTCAGCGATTTCAGTCGCTCAGGGTGTTGCTTGGCGACGAGCTGCGCGATTGTGCCGCCCTTCGAATAGCCCAGAAGATGTACTTTCTCGTGGCCCTCGTGGTTGATAACGTGAATGACATCGGCGGCCATCTGCTCAATCGTGTAGGGCCCGTCGAGGTCTTTGGAGCCGCCAAAGCCGCGGTTATCGACGACGATCAGCTGGAACTCCTGCGAGAGCTCGTCGATGATGGGGTCGAACATGCGCCCGGTGACCATGTAGCCGTGCACCATGACGATCACCGGCCCGCTGTAGCCGTATTTTTCGTAGTGGATCATGTGACCGCCGGTAAGCATGTCGCCCTCGGCGGCGGTCTGTGCGGGGTCGGAGGTGGCGTCGGAGTCGCGCATGTGTCGGAAAGCAATGATGTTGAGAAGGTGTGGTAGCAGGTGTCGTCGGGCTGCTGCGCCATGCTGCTGCACGACGTTTCAGCCTAAACTGAAACATACGCAAAATTTCCCAAAGAGCGACCGATTGGTCTGTCGTGGATGCAGAACCAGGATTTTCAGGATTGAAAGACCAAGATTTTCAGGATTCAGTCTTCAGAGTGTTGAGTTCTGAAAATTCTGGCTCTCATGCCCGCACACAATCACTCCCCCTTATCGACGAGCACGGTGCCGTCTTCACCGACGAACTTCAGCACTGCCGAGTTGATGCAATAGCGCTTGTGCGTGGGCGGTGGGCCGTCGTTGAAAACGTGGCCGAGGTGGGCGTCGCACTTGCTGCAGCGGGTTTCGGTGCGGATCATGCCATGCGAGCGGTCTTCGATGTAGCGAATCGCGTCTTTGTCGATGGGCGCGGTGTAGCTCGGCCAGCCACAGCCTGAATCGAACTTGTCGTCTG
>CAZTEZ010000218.1:0-5550 GCA_964611815.1 uncultured Bacteroidia bacterium
TTCCCCTTCTTTGTCGGCAGCTACGTGCTGGCGATTGCGCTCGAGGCCGGCTATGCAGCCTGGCGTGGGCAGAAAGGGCAATATGACCGCAAAGACACCTGGCTGAACATCTTCTCGGGTATCGGCAGTGCACTGGCGGGCAAGCTCTTCCTGATTCCGATTTTCTTTTTTTACGAAGGAATTTATCAGCTCACGCCGCTGAAAGTCGAGTGGGTGTGGTGGGCCGTGCCTGTCGCACTGCTGTGCAACGACTTCCTGTTCTACTGGGCGCACCGCTGGAGCCACACCACGCACATCGGCTGGGCAACGCACGTCACGCACCACTCGTCGCTGAAGTATAACCTATCGGTGGCGGTGCGGCAATCGTGGACACAAAGCTTTTTCTTCTGGGTCTTCCTGCCAATGGCTGTGCTGGGCATCCCGCCGGAAATGGTGCTGCTCGTGAAGTCCATCGACGGCTTCTACCAGTTCTGGATCCACACCGAGCAGGTCAAACGCCTGCCCCGGCCCATCGAGTTTATCTTCAACACGCCCTCGCACCACCGTGTACACCACTCGAGCAACCCGCGCTACTTGGACAAAAACTACGGTGGCATCCTCATCATCTGGGACCGCCTCTTCGGCACCTTCCAGTCTGAACTTGAAGAAGAGCGATGCGTTTACGGCCTCACGAAAAACATCCGCTCGCACAACTTGCTGGTGGTGCAGTTTCATGTATGGGGCGACATTTTGCGTCGGTTGGTGAAAGCGCGTTCCATCGGTGCCGCCTGGCGCACGGTCTACAACGCCCCCGGCGAACAGGACGACAACGACCTGCGCCCCCCACGCCCCAAAGGGCGTCCGGCGGTGAAGGCGGCGTGATGATTAGACCTTAACGGTCGTGAAGCGACCGTCGTCTCGACCTTGTGAAGAGACCCGAGTCTCTAGTACGCAATGCTATGTTTGCTATCCACTTGGGTCTCTCCACAAGGTCGAGACGACGGCTTCCAAGGAAGCCGTTTAGTATCATCATCATAAACCCCTAGTACACCTATACTAAGCCCGAAAAATCCCAACCGCCATCGCCGCGCTTTTCGATGCTCATATCGTGCACGGCCTTCAGCGGGATGCGCGCGTAGTAGTGCGGCATTGGGGAGTCGCGGCCAGGCACCGGCTCATATTTGAGCAGTTCAGTTTGCAGCTGCTTCTTGGCAATGTGCAAGATGAACAGCTCGTCGGCATCCGCGAAAAACTTCTCGACGGTAAGCCGCAGCTCGTCTTTTTGCGAGAGGTGAATGAAGCCCTCGCTGTCGAGGCTGGGGTGGTAATACTTACCGGTGTTGAGCGCTTTTTCCCAGAGAGCTTCGGTGGTGATGTGATAGAGCATAGATGATTGTCGATGAGCCACTTGTAGCGCTACAGCCTGCGCTCAAAAGCAGCGATTTGCGGGTGGTCGGGGTGCTTGTTTTTCAATGCCTGCAAGGCTTCGCGTGCAGCGTCTTTGCGGCGGCGATTCAGCTGCAGGGCGATCATGTTCACGAGTGCCGGCGCGTGGTCGGGGTTGTGCGCCAGGGCGGCTTTCAGGTAGCCTGCAGCCGCCTTCCAGCGGCCCAGGTTCATCTCGACGAACCCGAGGTTTGTGAGCACCACCGGGTTAAATGGCTGCAGTTCGTACAGTCGTACTAACACGGACCGCACCTCCTCCAGCGTCTGGGTGCGCCCGGCGCCCAGCTTCAGCTTTACTTCCACCAGCTCGAGCCCGGCCTCTACGAGCGCCGGTTGTTTGGCGTGCAGCTGCTCGAACGTCTGGCGAGCCGGCTGCAATTGCCCGGCGGCTTTCTGGATCAAGCCCTTCTCGTAAAGCACGAAAGCGTCTTTCGGTTGCTTCTCGGCGGCTTTTGCGATGTGTTTCAGCGCCTCGTCATAGCGCCCCTGACAACGCCGCAGCTTGGCCAGAAAGAAGTGGCTGGTGTCGGCGAGCAGCGTCTCAGCTTTCTCCAGGTATTTCGGGTGACTCTGGTTCTCCTCAAAGAACTTCAGGTACGCCCGTCCGCGTGCATCGTCGGTGGGCGATTGGCTGGTGGCGCAGATCAACTCCAGGGCCGCTTTTTGGTCGTTGCTGGCCAGCGCCTGGTTGGTCGGAGGGGGTGGTGCACCGGGTGGCACAATTCGGATTTTATGGTCGGTAAAGCTCACGTGCGGGATGTCGCTCGTGCCCCCCTTGGGCATGTGGCAGCCCGCACAGTTGTCGTCTTTGGCCACTCGCAGCTTTGTGGGGGCGGTGCTGGCCTGCTCCTGGTGGCAGCTCATGCAGGCCTTGCGGTAGTGTTCAATGGTGTTGTTGTGCACGCTCACATGCGGGTCGTGGCACTTGGTGCAGTTCAGTTCCGTGCCGCTGTGGACGAAGCACTCGCTGTCCTTGAGGCGCGAGGCGTGGGAAGCGATGCCGAACTTTGCTTCATCTTCTTGCCGGGCAAGGAAGATGTCTCGGATGCTCGTCAGTGGCATGCCAGGGCGGTAATCGCGATCGGCGTACTCTACGTTCGTGCCCTGCAGGTGGCACTGCTGACAGACGTCGAACTGCCGAGCGAGCTCCAGCTTCTCCGGGTTCACGATGCTCCAGTCGATGTAGCGCCCGACATCGACTTCCTCGCCGGCCTTCATGCGCTGCACGTGAATTTCGCCTGGCCCGTGGCACTGCTCGCAGCCGATGCCCATCGCCACCTGTTTGTAGCGGTTGAGCGTGCCCGGTTCGTGACCGCTCTCCCCGTTGTGGCAGCTCATGCAGACAGGTCCGATGGGGCGCTCAAACCGCGAGTTGAAGCCGTTGTGATAGCCGGGCGACAAGTCCCACTTTTTCGCCGAGACGTACCAGGTGATGGGCGCCTCGAACAAATAGCCGTTGCGCTCAAGGATGTACGAGCGCGTCTGGTTGCCCGAGCCGACGATGTAGTCGATGCGCTCGGTGCGGGTGTAGGTGGTGTCGCCGCGCTCTTCATTGCTCAAACGAAACTCGCGGATGTACATCGAATCCTCCTCCCAGAACGCGGTGTAGTGATAGTCGGAGAACTTGTCGTACACCCGTACTAGCTCGAAATTTTCGATGATCTCCTCGCGCTTCGGGCGGTACCACGAACGCCCCATGCCGGTCTCGACGTAGGTGTCGTAGATCTCTTGGTGGCAACTGCGGCAGCTCTCTTTGCCGACGTACTGCACGTCCGGCGCGTGGTTGAGGTAGCCCTCGGCCTGGGCCTCGCTGCAGGCCTGGAGGTTGAGTAGTGCAAGCGTACTAATCAAGAGCAGCGCTGGGAAAAGCCAGCGCACCCACCATGCTCGAGAAAAGGCGATTAGACGTGCCACACCTTCAAGTTACGGCTTGTGATGCGGACTTGCCACTGGCAGGTGCTTTGTACTGAGATTCAGACTCAGTCAATCTTCACCACCCGCAGCGGCTGGTAGCCAGCGACTTGCACGACATACACCCCAGACGCCAGGCCGCTCAGGTCGAGCTGCAAACGCTGGCCGTTTCGCTGCACGCGGGTGGTGAGGCTGCGGCCGTTGATATCCGAAACGCTGACAAAAGGGCGCGTGTGCGCCTGTTTGTCGGGCAGCTCCAGCGTGAGCGTGTGCTGCACGGGGTTGGGGTAAGCGAAAAGCGGCGGCACATTCAAGTCGTCGGCGCGGCTTTGCAGAATCACCTGATCGTAGAGCCCGACCTCGAGTGGCTGGCTCTCCTCGCCTAGCAGGTGTAAGCGGTAGGCGCTGGTGCCACCGATTTGCCGTGGACCGCTGGCGGTTAAATTGCGCGGAACAGTTGCGCTATCCACAAAAATGCCAGCTGTACCGATGGGGTCGAGAGCGCTCGATTGCGCGGGTTGATCGGGACGCGCCTCAAGATACATATTCGCCATGCTGCCACCACTGACTAGCTCCACGGGCTGACCTTCAGGGCTTTGGGGGTTACTTGAACGGAACTCCAGATAGCTACCGGGATTAATCCAAAAGCCGCGGGCGAGGTCGTATTTCGCCATGGCGTGTGGCACGGCGGCGATGCTGTTCTCGTAGTAGTCCGTGCTGTCGGGGTACGTCGCCGTCTGCACGATCGACCACGGAATCAGGTTGAGGCCGCGCTGGTAAGTCAGTTCGCCTTTGAAGCTGGTACTTGGATCATCGGTGGTGTTGGTCGCAAAATACTTGCCGACATAGCGCGCCGAAGAGCCGATATATCCGACGGCTTCGGTGCCTCCAACGCCCATGCCCAACAGCCAGGAGGGTTCAATTTCGTAAACTGTGTGTTTAGCAACCCAGTAATCAACCATATCCAACAGAATTTTGGGAGCTGGATCTAACACCAACACAAATGGGTGCTCATTGTAAGGGAAATCCGATTCAAGCACTTCGAAAACTTCAACAGAATCAACTCCACGTGCGATGAGTTCTACTTTATAGATTTCAGTGAGTTCACTGCTGCCTGATGTAGCAAGGGCGACCCTCGAGTTAAAGCCAGAGCCATAATAAGTGTCAACTAATTCCATAAACCGATCCAAGAAAGCGTCGTTATCTGCCACACTATCGGAGCCAGCCAACAGAACATTCATTGCCGGGAACCATGCCGCCGGCAGATTGCCGTTCATGGGGTCTACGATACCGCCTTCATCCTCATGCTTGGGCGGGTGACCAATGCCATTACTGTAGCGTTCTTTTTGAGCACCATCGGAATTTAAATTACCGGTGTTCAGTTGCAGCGTATCGCCATCGAGGGCCTGCACGTAGCGCATGCCGCGCTCAGTGTTGGTCAGCGGCATACCACCATCGCCTAGTACGTACGTACTGCTCGGCCCTCCCAGCCACGTGACGCTCGCCGTGCCGTGCACGATGCCGGTGGTGTCGGTGTCGATGCAAATCGCGGTCTTATCATCCACGCCGAGGCCGATGACGTCGTCGTTGTTTTCGAAGTTGTAGCGCGTGATGAGCCCCGCGAGTCGGCCCAGTCGACCGCGTTCGACGAAGTGGTTATCAAACAGGAAGCCCGGCAGCAGGCCCAGGAAGTCTGTCTGCATCGTCGCAAAGTCATTGAGCGCATTGGTCAGCATCTCGTCGGGGTAAACGGTGCCGTTTTCGGCGGTGTACCACGGACTGCTCAGGATCGCCATGCCCGCAGACGTGCCCATAATCGTGCCGCCGTCATTGAACTTGTCCTGGATGGCCTGCTCGGTGAGCGTGCCGCCCCAGTCTTGGTAGTAGAACCACTGGTCACCCCCGCGGATGAACAGCACATCGAAGGCCATCAGGCTGTCGTAGATCGCCTGAGTGTTGGCGTCGCTGGCCGTAATCGTGACGTTCGTGGCAAAATCAGCGCCCAGGGTTTCGAAGTAGTCGGGCAAAAAGCTGCTTTGCCCACTGCTGTACGAGAGGATGCCGACACGCGCGTCAGTGTGGTGGCTCAGTGCCCAGGCGTAGGGCGCGTCGCTCCAGCCGCCGTCTTCTTCGGCCCCATCGCCGACGAGCACCAGTCTGCCGGGCAGTTGGGCGCCGAGCGGCAGCGCCTTCGAGAGTACGATAACAAGGACG
>CAZTEZ010000219.1:0-5539 GCA_964611815.1 uncultured Bacteroidia bacterium
CGCAAAGGCCGCGCAAAGGACTACCCCGGCAGCTACCTGCAAATCGACCCCGACCGCGTGATGATCGGTGGTGGCATCTACGGCCTGCAGCCCAAGCCGCTGGCTGCTGTGCGCCATTTCGTGTACGACAACCGCGATGAATTTCGGTCGATTATCGAAGACCCGATTTTCGCGAGGACCTTCGGCGAAATTCGCGGCGAAAAGAACAAAGTCCTCCCCAAAGAGCTGAAAGTCAAGGCCGAAGAAGAGCCGCTACTCTACAACAAAGGCTGGTACGTAATGGCAGAGTTGCCACCCAAACTCGCCACCAGCGAGGAGCTCATCCCGAAGGTGATCGAGACGATGCTTATTGCCGAGCCGCTGACGGATTTCTTCCGCCGCGCGATGGGGGACACGGAGTGAAGAACGACTATTGTTATTGCTTGACGAAACGCTGTAGCAGTCCGCTGCCATCCTGCAGTTGTAGTACGTACGTACCGGTTGGTAGATGCTCTACATCCAGCACTTCAGCAGAATTCGCGTGCAGCATACCCTGTTGTACCACTTGCCCCAAATGGTTGTAGATGCTGTAGTGCTGCTGTGTTCCAAATTCGCTGTGCCACAAGCATTGAAGCTGTTCGCTCACCGGATTCGGAAATACCTGCAGGCTGGCATCAGAGCTCCCATTTAAAGCAGCCGTAACGACTTGCGAATACGTGTGTTGGCCATCGGCATCGGTCATGCGTAGGCGGTAATAATAGGTGGCGTTACTGCGGGTATCGAAGTCATCGAATTCGTTCGCGTGCAGAGACTCAGCAATTGATTGGAATTTACTCGTGCCATTTCGTCGCTCCAAAGCCAAGTCCAAGTGCTGCTGAACGTTGGGCAGTTGCCAGTGCAAGTGGACGTGGTCACTTTGGGGTGTGGCGTGCAGATCCAGCTGAATGATAGAGAGCGGGGCGGACGCCTCGCCGAAAATGTAGACCGAGCCTGCGTTGCCCACACCGCCAGGGTTATCTGACAGAGATCCAATCAAAATATTTCCTCCTGACATGGCAACGCTTCCTCCAAATCGCTGGTTTGCTATCGGAACATCTGGGAAAAACTCGTTGGGCTGACTCCAGCCGGAGCCATCGTTAACAAACATGTAAAAGCTGCCGTCGACGGTGCCTGTCGATGCATCGTCATCTCCATCGGCACCCACGATAATCGTGTCCTGCGTCTCGTTGATGGCCACGTCGACTCCAAATAAATCACCTGTAGTGCCATCGCTCGCACTTAGCTGCGTTGCGTCGAAATCTGTGCCATTGTAGGTGTAAACATCTACAAAGCCATCAGAAACACCACCCGTTATACCACTTGGCACACCCACTACCAGCGTGCGATCTTCGAAGGCTAAAGATTGGGGTTTTTGAGACGGCGGCGCTGTCGGGTAGTCCACGGTTTGTAGCAAATTCCAGCTACCGGCAGTCAACTCGTAAATATACAATCTCGGAACCGGGAAAGCGTCATCGATTACCGCAGCAAAGCCTGAACTTGAAATGGCTACTGCTGAGCCAAAGTAGGCTTCTTCGTCGGGTGTGGGGGCAGTTAGCGTCGAATGTAAGCTCCAGACACCGCCACTCAATTGATAGATTCTTGCAGCTCCAGCCTCATCTTCACTACCCACGTCTTCGCGGTATTCGCCAGCTATGGCCCAGGTACCGTTCATGTCGACATCATGTCCATGCCGGTCGCCAAAGGCGAATACATGCTCCTCGGTCCAAGTGCCGCCGCTGTGCTCGTAGAAAAACACCCGCCCATTGCGATGCGCGCCCACCATGGCCCAGTCGCCTTGTGTGGCCACGGCATGGCCAAATTCTACTTGGAAACCCGTAACGCTGGGCGTGACGATTTGTTCTTGCGCCCAGTTGCCGCCGCTCAAACGGTAAATGATGACTTTTCCAGAATTAAGGGAGGGCGTGTCATACCCACGCGCCCCGGCAATGGCCACATCTCCGTCTATATCGACATCACAGCCCAAAAAATCGCTGACCGCTCCCCCACTGTCGGTCAGCTTTTGCAGCTCTTCGATTTGTGCAGAAAGGGCAATTGGTAAAAAGAGCAGGACAAATGTTAACTAGAGCGGTTTCATAAGTATTCGCTTGATTAATAGAGGATTATCAAAATATAACGAGTTTGTAAATGGATTCAAATTTTATTTATTCCAATAATACTATACCCTTCAGTACTTTTCCTGTCATTAGGCATCTGCTGGGCTTGAATTCTGACGCAATAATTCTTTCAACGCCTTCACTTACTTCATCGCATTTTTGCGATTACAAGTCTTTATCGTAATTTTACGCTATGCAAGTCTCCACTCCATCAAACCTTACAGAAAGAGCTACCGAGCTGTTCAAAGCGCTTGGCCACCCCGCGCGGTTGCAGATTATGCAGACGCTCGCCCAGCGCGAGAACTGCGTCTGTGGCGAAATTGTTGAGGTCATCGGCCTCGCGCAATCGACGGTAAGCCAGCACCTGAAGGTGCTGAAGCAGGCTGGGCTGATTCAGGGCACCATCGATGGCCCGCGCTCTTGCTATTGCGTTAACCGCGAGGCGGTGGCGCAATTCCAACGGCAAGCTACTGCGCTGTGCAACAGCTGGTTGTGTGCCGACCCTGACAGCAACTGCTGCTAGTTGCTGCCCTTTTCGTTTTATCCAAAAGAGCTGTCTCTTTAAATCCTCCTCAAGCAAACCACCGAATACCATGTCTGAACCCACCACAACTACCGCTTTCCCGCGCATGCACGTCAGTTTGTACGTAACGAGCATCGTGCGCACCGTTAGTTTTTACGATCGCTTTTTTAACAAAGAGGCCGACAAAGTGATGCCCGGCTATGCGAAGTACGAACTCGCTGCGCCAGGGCTGATTATTTCGTTCGTCGAGAACCCCGAGCGTGCGGGCGAAAGCTTTGGCCACCTGGGCATACAGGTGGGTACGGCGCAAGCGCTGAACACCGAGCTCGCCAAGGCCACAAGTCTGGGCTTGCACCCCGACATCGAGACCGGCACCAACTGCTGCTATGCCCGCCAAGATAAGTTCTGGGTGACTGACCCGGATGGCTACAAGTGGGAGGTCTATCACTTCCACGAAGACGTTGAGTTCAACGACCCGCACTACACCACCGGCGAAAGCGAGCAATGCTGCGCACCCGAAATGGTGACCGCTGCACCGGCAGTGAACGAGGTGTCCACTCCTGAAGCGAGCTGCACCCCAGGCGGTGGCTGCTGCTGAGACGTATGAGAACAGAAACGAATACAAGCATCCAAGACTATCTGGAGAGGCTGGAAACCATAACGTTACCGGCGCATCGTCAGCAGAAACTAACCGAGATTGCGGCAGAGCTGTACAGGCAGCTAAGGCTGCACCGCGAGCTGCAGCTTGTTTGGGTGTGCAACCACAACGCCCGACGCAGCCAGATGGCCGAAGCCTGGTCGCATGTTTTGCTCACTGATGTACAGAGATTAAGCATTACTTCTGCTGGCGAGACACAATCGGAAGTGCACCCCAATGCCATAAGAGCGTTGCAGCAAGCCGGTTTTCGGGTGCAGGCGATTAATCAGACGTACAACTTTCAGGCTGGCGACATTGCTTTTGAGCTACACAGCAAAAGGTTGGGCCAGCTACCAGCGTCCAGCGCCCGATTCGTGATTTCTGTCTGCACCGATACCGATGAGCAGTGCCCGTTCGTACCGGGCGCGGTCGCGCGTTTTAGTTTGCCATTTGATGACCCCAAGGTATCTGACAATCAACCGAACGCCCAAGCCACCTATGCAGCGACTTGTGCAGAGATCGCCCGCCATGTGCAACTGCTTGCACGCTTGACGAAAAGTAAAGCCGAGCATGAATAATTTCGAACGCTACCTGACGCTTTGGGTGGCACTGGCGATCGCGGTCGGCATTGCGCTGGGGCACTACTTTCCGGCGCAATTTGAAGCGCTGGCCGGCATTGAGCTGTTTCAGATCAACTTGCCAATTGCGGTGCTGATTTGGGCGATGATTTTCCCGATGATGGCAGCGATTGACTTCTCGCAGTTGCGCCAAGCCAGGCAGTACACCAAAGGTATCTTGCTGACGTCAGTGATCAACTACGGCATCAAGCCCTTCACGATGCTGCTGTTTGGGTGGCTGTTTTTGGTGGTGTTGTTTGCAGGGTGGCTCAGCCCGGAACAGGCGCAAGAATACCTCGTGGGCCTCATTTTGCTGGGCGTGGCCCCCTGCACGGCAATGGTGTTCGTGTGGTCGTATTTGTCCGATGGCGACCCGCAATACACACTATTGCAAGTGTCCGTCAACGACCTCCTGATGCTCGTGCTGTTCGTGCCGCTTGTGAGGCTGTTGGTGGGGGTGACCGATATCGATTTGCCATTCGGAACGCTGCTCACCAGCGTGATCTTGTTCGTCGTGTTGCCACTCTTCGCAGGCTATTTGGCCAATCGGATGTTGCTGCCAAAGTATGGCGAGAGTTGGTTCAAAACCCGCTTTCTGGCTCGACTGAAACCCTTTTCGATGCTGGCGTTGATACTTACGGTCGTGCTGCTGTTCGCGTTTCAAGGTCAGCGCATCCTACAGCAACCGATAATCATTGTCCTGATAGCTGTACCGATTCTCGTTCAATCGTACTCGATTTTCGGGCTCACGTGGCTGTTGGGCCGAAAACTGAAGCTGCCCTACCAGCAATGTGCACCGGCTGCCATGATCGGCACCAGCAACTTTTTCGAACTCGCTGTGGCCGTGGCGATTGCCCTGTTTGGCGTGCAGAGCGGGGCCGCACTTGCAACAGTCGTGGGTGTATTGATAGAAGTGCCGGTAATGTTGAGCCTGGTTGCGCTTGCCAAACGCTGGCGTTACTGATCAAGACGCACTTAAAGTACCGGGTAGGCCAGCTTTACGAATAGCTTTTTGCCGTCGCGCATGCGGAATTTCGCTTTACTCCAGTCGGGGGCGCGGAAACGGTTGCGGGCGTTGTTCGACACCCCGTAGCCCTCAAGTGGCATGCCGAGGGCGTTTTTGTCAAGCTTGCCATTGTCGTTCTCGTCGTGGAACACCGTCATGGCGTAATCGCGGTCGTCGAGGCCAGTGATGGTCACGCGCTGCTTGCCCGGTTGGGCGGGGACAATCATCCGCAGTGTGGCCGCGTCAAAGCTTTCCGGGAAACCGCTCTGCTGGTCGAAGAGGGCGATCAATAAGTGGCCTTTATCGTTGCGGACATTCGCGAGGTGTATCTCAAGCGTGGCTGTGCCACGGGCCAGTTGCGCAGATTGCCCACGGATTGCACTTAGCTGCTGGGTCGGGTTTTGAGTAGATGCCTCCATGACGTGTAGGGGTTATGGGTTCATAAGTGTCTCTCATATAACTGTTTATTGTTGTAGGAAAGTTCCCGTGCAGCAAAGACGCTTCTGATATAAAAACTCGGCACCGGGCGTGTTATTTCTTCGCAAATCGTTTATATTTAGTGAAGATTATGTAATGCCCCCCAAAATTTAGACAGCCCAATAAGAAAACCTGAGAACGAAAGCG
>CAZTEZ010000220.1:0-5162 GCA_964611815.1 uncultured Bacteroidia bacterium
TTTGTTGGTAGATGGCCTGTATAACAGCACGGTGTGGAGGTGAGCCAGACTAAGAAATAGGTCGCCTTTTTTCCAATATCTGCCATCATCGTGTACAGGTTGAACGTCATTTATATGATACCGATCTTGTAAATACCCATTAAATCTAGACATGTCATACCTGGGATTTGCCTTCATTATTTCGTCAACAGTTTTCGACCATAATATGTTTCCTGTAGTTACATCGACTTTCAATATCTCATCTTTGATGTAAGGGTCATCGTAGTCTACTTTTGAAGGATTAATGCTACATGCCCAAAGGTGTCCATCAGGTCCAATTTCCATTGAGTGATGAGAACTTCTGTATACGATCCATTTTCTATTTCCATTTCGATCAAACCTAAGAATTGGTCCATATTCAGTCAACCGTATAATAACAGATCCGTCTCGTAAAACGACAGGGTGTTGAAAGTGAGAAAACTCCGTCACAGTAGAGCCCTTCATTCCTTCCCGATCGTACTTCTCACTGTAGTAATGCTTAAATTCTTCAGCATTTTCAAGCATCGTTTCTCGATCAATTAAGACTCTTAATTCCGTTTGATTGGTCATCAGGTTCCTTAGCTTAACAACCAGGGCTTCTTCGGACTTATCGTAATAATGATATGCAACTTTTAAAGGGATTTTATCTGTATTGGACTCTAAATACGTAAAACTACCATCTGGTATGTCATTTAAGGCGAAGCCATCTATGCTGCCTGCTGAGGCGATATGAGAAAAAATCTCAAAAGCATTGAGTCGCAGACTTTTTGCAATATAAACAACACTTCGCTCAGCCCAACTCAACTGATAAGCAGCTTCTGCTTTTCTAATGCTGTGATAAGTGAATTTAATTCCCAAAACCATGAATAACATGAATAGTAGCAGAGATGCAACAAAAATCCTTAAGCGCTTGATATTTTTGGCCTTTAGCATTCGATCTATGATTTTTTATTTGTGCTGCGGTGTTAGTAAATATAAAGTAACTCTAGGAAAGTTTCAATGGATTGGTTCCAATTATAACATAAGTTGATTTGCCAACAGGTTTTTTGTAATGACGCATCCGCTGAGAGAAAACTCCTTTATCATTTTTGAAAAAAATGTACTTGACCAAGAACAGTAGGGTAATACCGCTTAGTCATCAAAAAACATGGACTTGAAAACAAAAGAATATCTAGCGAATAATCGTCACGCTACCCGTGCGGTGGAACTTGTGGGGCACGCCACGGTCGTTGGGCACGGTTTCGCCTTTCAGCACATACACATACACGCCTTCGGGGCAGGCTTCGCCGCTTTCTTGATCGCGGCCGTCCCAGCCGCTGTCTTTGCGGTTGAAATCATTCGCGGTCAGCTCGGCGACTTTAATGCCCCAGCGGTTGAAGATCTGCACGTTGAAGCTCTCAGGTACGATTACCTCGCTGTAGATGTCCCAATGTTCGTTCAGGCCGTCGTTGTTGGGCGAGAAGGCCGTGGGGATCCACAGGAACTGCGGCAGGATGCGCACGGTGTCGGTATCTCGGTGCGTACACTGCGTGCGACCGATGCTGCTGATGAACTCTAGCACGACCTCGACTTCTTTCGAGTCCGCATCAAACTCGTCGAACGACCACTCCGTGACGGTGTCCTGGGTGATGACGTCCGGCATCAGCGAATCGCCGGTGAAGTACCAGGCGTACTGCAGCGTGCTGTCGATGAACGAGGAGTCGTTCAGGTGGGGCGTGAATTCGACGGGCGTATTCTGATACGCCGGCTGGGGCGTGAACGTGAAGAAGCCGTCCGGTGTGGGGTTCACGATGATTTCGTACGTGAGTACGGTGTCGAAGTTCTCGCAGATGTCGTGCTCCAGCACCAGCTCCACGCTGTCGGTTTCCCAGATGAAGATCGAATCTTCGGTGCTCGTCTGCATGCTGCCGACAAACTGCCAGAAGTGCTCGTAGCCCGCGCCACGCGGCAGGTAGGTCAGCATCAGCGTGTCGCCAGAGCAGAGTTGGCCCGGCTGGCTGGGGATGATGCGCGGGTCGGGGCGTAGGGTTTCACCCATAATGAAGGGCAAGCGCGCGGATCCTGGGCAGAAGTTCGGGTCTGTGGTCGTGATGTTCACGCTCCACGCGCCACCGCCATTGGCCGGGAAGGTATTGTCACCAGTGACTTGGCCCGCCTGCACGCCATCATTAAACCACGTGAATATGAGGTCGTTCAGATCGATGCCATCGAAAGGCGGCAACAGGTTGGCGGTGAGGGTAGTTGTTTCGCCCTCGCAAATCGAGTTCAGATCAGAGTTGACCTCCGCCAAAATGGTATCGAAGACCGTGACTTGAATCGTCTGTTGCAGCGTGCTCGAGCAGCCCGTGTTGAACGTGACTTCGACGTCATAGGTGCCGGCTTCTGTAATGGTAATTTCCGTATCGCCACTCGAGAACGGCTGGCCATCGCGCGTCCAGGTGATGCTGCTGACGACCTGCGTATCCGGCTGGATGTCAAGCGTGACAGTCACGTCTTCGCCTTCGCAGAATTCGGTGTCGCCGTCGAGGCTGGTAGTCAGCACCGGCAGCGGGTTGAACGTGAGATCGACGCTGGCGGTATCGGCGCAGAAGTGTTCGGTTTCGGTGTAAATCACCTGATACGTGCCGGTTTGATTAGCCGTCTGGCAAATCTCCTGGGGGCTGCCAAAGCCACTGCCGTCCAGGGTCCAGGTGGTCTCGAAATCGGCCCCCGCTGTTGTGGGGAAGCCATTGAGCATGTCCAGACAGACTTCGATGTCCTGGTCTTCGCAGACCACCGGCTGGGGGTCGGTCAGCAGCGCGATTTCAGGCTTGTCGTACACCGAGACGCTGATGGGTGTATCGAGCGTGTCTGTGCAGCCGTTCGCGAAAACGACCGTGACGTTATAGTCGCCAGCATCGGCTACGGTGATGGTCGGGCCGGTCTGGTTGGTGCTCCAGACGATCGTGCTCACGGGCTCGTTCGGCGGGCTGATGAGCACCTCGAGCGTCACCGTTTCGCCTTCGCAAAGCGCGGTGTCACCGGCAGTGGCCTGCCAGTCGAGATCCGGGTCGGGCAAGAAGGTGAGGTCGGCGTCATCCGTGCCAGCGCACACCAGGCCACTGCCATACGTAAACTGCAGCTCGGCGGTGTAGTTGCCGGCCACAGTCGCTTGCAGTGTATCAATGGTACCGAGGTTGGCCGCATTAACAACACCATCTTTAACCGGGTTGCCGGCATAGTCCCAAAAGAGCTCGAGGTCGTCGTCCGGGAAGCTGAAGTTCGGCGAGACGGCGCTCAGGATAATCGTGTCTTCATCGCAGGTCGTAAACGACTGCGCGTTGATGACCACTTCTGGCGTGTCTTGCACCGTGATGTCGATGGGCACGTCCAGGGTGTCCGTACAGCCGTTGGCGGTGTTCGTAATCACGACGTTGTAGCTCCCGCTGGCCGTGATGGTCACGATGCTGTCGTTGCCGAAAATCGGCGTGCCGTCTTGAGTCCAGGCGAAATCGTAGTCGAACCCGGCGGGGTCTACTGGTACTTCCACGACGAATGAATCGCCGAGGCAGAATTCCGGTTGGCCGTAGATGACATTGATGGGCTGCGGGTCGGGGTCGGGCTCGAAAGTAAGGTCGGCGCTGGCCATGCCTTGGCAGCCGTTCACGGTTTCGGTCAGAATGACTTCATGCAGGCCGGTGACTTGCGCATTCAGGGTGTCCATACCGGCGAGCGTACTCACGCCCTGCTTCTGCTGAATAGCATCGCGCAGCCACTCGATTTCCAGATCGCCGTTCGGGATCGTGAAGTTGGGCGAGCTGACGGTGAGTACAATCGTGTCCTCGTCGCAGGTAATGGTCGTGGGCACGTCCAGCACCACTTCCGGGGTATCGTTCACGGTGATGTCGATGGGCACGTCCAGGGTGTCCGTACAGCCGTTGGCGGTGTTCGTAATCACGACGTTGTAGCTCCCGCTGGCCGTGATGGTCACGATGCTGTCGTTGCCGAAAATCGGCGTGCCGTCTTGAGTCCAGGCGAAATCGTAGTCGAACCCGGCGGGGTCTACTGGTACTTCCACGACGAATGAATCGCCGAGGCAGAATTCCGGTTGGCCGTAGATGACATTGATGGGCTGCGGGTCGGGGTCGGGCTCGAAAGTAAGGTCGGCGCTGGCCATGCCTTGGCAGCCGTTCACGGTTTCGGTCAGAATGACTTCATGCAGGCCGGTGACTTGCGCATTCAGGGTGTCCATACCGGCGAGCGTACTCACGCCCTGCTTCTGCTGAATAGCATCGCGCAGCCACTCGATTTCCAGATCGCCGTTCGGGATCGTGAAGTTGGGCGAGCTGACGGTCAGCACAATGGTGTCCTCGTCGCAGGTAATGGTCGTGGGCACGTCCAGCACGACCTGCGGCGTATCATACACCGTAATGTTAACCGGCGCGGCGAGCGTGTCGAAGCAGCCATTGACGGGGTTGGTGATGACGACGTTGTAGCTGCCACTCTGGGTGATGGTCACGATACTGTCGTTGCCGAAAATGCTGGCGCCGTTTTGCGTCCAGGCGAAATCGTAATCGGGTCCGTTGGGGTCTACGGTGACGGTCAGCACCGTCGAGTCGCCTTCGCAGAAATCGTTGTCGTTGATCGTCGCGTCGAGACTGGCCGTGCCTTCGGGGCCGTCAAGAATCTCGACCGGTGCGGTGGCGGTGTCCGGGCAGCTTTGGCCGGGGGGCACGCCGGGCAGGTTGTAGATATACACGACGTCGTACTGACCGGGGTTAAACGCGCTGGGATCCAGCTCGTTGGTCGGCAGGGGCGTGTACACGCCGGTAATGGGGTCGAACAAGAAGAACGCGCCACCAGGGCCGCCGGGGCTGCCGGCGAGCGTAATGGGGTTCTCGGTGTCGCAGAGCGTGGGCGGGATGACGCTCGTAATCTGCGCGTCGGGCTTGGGAATGGCCAGCGCAAAGGGCTGGAAGTCAAAGTCCGTGACACCCGCGATGGTGCGGTTATCGAGACCGGGCACATTGATCAGACCATTCTGCGCATCGCCCAAATCGCGCCAGCGGGGCGAGGGCGGGGCCGGTGCCGTGTTCCAGCGCGTCATGTACTCAGTGATGGGGTCGCTGGGCGCAAAGAAGGTCGTCACCTCCACGGGGGTGGTC
>CAZTEZ010000220.1:5172-5538 GCA_964611815.1 uncultured Bacteroidia bacterium
GCGCCGTCGTGCGGTCGATGAGGTGGTAATAAAGGTTGTTGATCGCGCAGAGCGTCGTATCGAGCAGGCTGTTCAAATAGCCGTCGGCATCCGGGTCGTTGTTCACAAACCGCAACTGGAAGGTATCCGCGGGGTTGGCGGCATCGGGCGTGATGTAGGCCGGGCGATAGCGCAGGGTCGTCTGGCTGTCGCCAATCGGGAACATGAACGCACCAGCGCCAGTCACCGGGCGCCACAGCCAACCGCCGGGGTTGCTGCTCACAAAGCCATCGCCACGAATGATCGCGTCGATGTAATCAGACAGCACAAACAGCGTGTTGTCGTCGGTGTCGATTTCCTCGTCGCGCAAATCGAGGGTGTCGCGCA
>CAZTEZ010000221.1:0-5499 GCA_964611815.1 uncultured Bacteroidia bacterium
AAGCGTGTTGAACATCGGTGACAAAATCATGTTCATCTACAAAGGGCGCAAGGCCTGGGAGGGCAGCCGCGATGACGTGCGAGGCGCCGAAAATGAGCACCTGCAAGACTTCATCCAGACCTCTGGCCTGATGCAGCAGCGCCGCGAACACGAGGGCGACATGGACCAGCACCTGCCCGATTGACTGGGTGAACTCGAGTACATGCCGGTCAATGGGCGCTAATTACACACAGTCCCCTGTGAAAAATTTTGTCGCTCTGGATATCGGCACCGCTTTGGCAGATTACCTAACAAAACTTTTCAGTACATTTGGTGCAGTAAAAGTTATCCACGCTCATGGCTAAGACATCTGACAAAGAAGTGCTGTTTATAGTTGAGGACGACGAAGCATGGTCGGCCTCGCTCGCTGCCAAGCTGGGCAAGAAGTACGAGGTCCACACCTTTGTGTCTGGAGAGGCGGCCGTTGAGGCGCTCGACAAAAATGAGCCGCGCATTCTCGTTCTCGACTACCACCTCGAAGGCGATATGACCGGCTTCGATGTGCTGAAAGCTTCGAAAAAGAAACTGCCCCAGTCTTATGCCATCATGTTCACCGCACAGGATGACATCCAGATTGCGCTGGACATCCTCAACTCTGGCGCCTACGATTACATCGTAAAAGGCGAGAACGCGCTGAACCGCCTCAAAATCCTGCTGCGCAACATCGACGAGCGCGAAGCACTTCGCTCGCAGATGGTGGAGCTCAAGTTCCGCGTGCGTCGCGAACGCTTGATGTTCTTCATCGTCGTGGCCGTCATCGTGATCGGCAGCCTGGTGATCTTCCTGAACACCTGCCCCGATACGCGCCCGTTCTTCAGTTGGGATCCCTTCGGCGTGGCCGAAAGCGACCACTGCCAGCTGGGCGGTGCCGGTGTCCGCGATGCCGACCCCACCATGCCCGACGCGCTACAAGATTAAGTGCTACACGCTGTTTGAGCGTGAGCCTGAACGAATTCCTAAATCCCGAGCCGATGGTTCGGGATTTTTTTTGTTGCTCTGGTACATCCTGAGCGAAGCGAAGGACCTACAACTCTGATTTTGAGCTTGATAGCACGAGTAGGTCCTTCGCTTCGCTCAGGATGTACCTGAGTGTGCGTTTTAAACGAGCAAGGTCGGCACGAGGGCCGACCTTACTTCAGCTAGCACACTGATAAAGCGTTTGAAGGTAAAGTGCGTAGAGGCAAGCGCCTCGCTTAGCGCACTTTCACCCGTATTTGATGCTCGTGTTCGGTGCCATCCGAACTCGCATAGCGCACGATGGCCGTGCCACCGACCCGCTTGTTGGGCACCTGGTACTCAAACAAAAACTCGCCGACTTCGTTCGAATAATAGCGGCGATAGCCTGCTTTGATACCAGCCTTGCGGAATTCTACGTACAACTCCGAGTTGGGTTTCATTTGGGTGATGGCAACATCGTAGAGCCGCCCCTTTTCAACCTCGATTTCTTCCAGCAGCTCGAAGGCCTCGCCGTTGGCCACGATGTCGATGTCATCGGCGATGACGAGCTTGGCAGCGGTGGAGTCTTCGTCGTCCGTGCCACTGAGGACATCGGTGAGCGACTGCGCCCGCAGGCTACCGACCGTGCATACAGCGAATGTGAGCGCCAGGATTGTGAGTGTGGTGATTCGTGCCATAGTGATTCGATCTGTGCAAGTGCCGTGCCAAAATCGAACGACACCAATTGCGTCAGCTTTTCGTACTTTACGGAAATCTTACCAAAAAAGTTACCAAAGACTAACACCTGAACGCATGAGCATCCCCTCTCTGAAAGGCAAAACCATCTTTATCACCGGTGCCAGCCGTGGCATCGGCAAGGCCATCGCCTTGCGCGCGGCCAAAGACGGCGCGAATATCACGATTGCCGCTAAAACCACTGAGCCCCATCCGCAGCTCGAAGGCACGATCTACACCGCAGCCGAGGAAATTGAAGCCGCCGGTGGTCAGGTGCTGCCGGTTAAAGTGGACATCCGGCACGAAGAAGAGGTGCAAAATGCCGTGGACGAGACCGTGAAGAAGTTTGGCGGCATCGACATCCTGATCAACAACGCCAGCGCCATCATGCTTACGGGCACCACCAGCACCCCCATGAAGCGTTACGATCTGATGCACCAGGTGAACACGCGCGGCACGTTCCTGTGCTCGAAGCTGTGCCACCCGCATCTGAAAAAATCCGATCACGCGCATATCCTGAACCTTTCGCCACCGCTCAACATGAAACAGCACTGGTTCGAAAATCACGTGGCTTATACGATGGCGAAGTACGGCATGAGCATGTGCGTGCTGGGCATGGCTGGCGAGTTTGAGGAAGACAACATCGGTGTGAACGCACTCTGGCCGCGCACGGCCATCGCCACCGCCGCTGTGAAGAACGTGCTGGGTGGCGACGAAATGATGCGCCGCAGCCGCACGCCTGAAATCATGGCCGACTCGGCGTACTTCATCCTCACCAGCAACCCCAAGACCACCACCGGTAACTTCTTCATCGACGACGAGGTGCTGGAAAAGCACGGCATCACCGATCTCGACCAGTATGCCGTGGACCCCAATGCTGAGCTCGTGCCGGACTTCTTCCTGGACCCCAAGTAAGCCGGGCTCACAAATCGAATGTAATTTTGTAGCCCCAGCGACCACCGGTGGGGCTACTCTTACTATAAAGGACTTATGGCAGAACGCGAACGGGTACGCGAGGGCATGCGCGGGTTTTTCGGGGTCGGTATCTACCAAACCCACAGCGAGTGGAACACCGGCAGCCTCTTTCGGATGGCGCAGGCCTTCGGGTGCAGCTTTGCGTACACGATCGGCAAAATCTACGAGCGCACGTATTTCGACACCTCGCGCTTTGCTCGCCACCTGCCGTACTTTCATTACGACGACTTCGATGACTTCAAAGCCCATCTGCCCATGGGCACCGAGCTCATCGGCGTGGAGCTCGACGAGCGCGCGCAAGACCTCCGCCAGTTCTGGCACCCCGAGCAGGCGGTGTACTTACTCGGCGCCGAACACCACGGCCTGCCGCCCCACGTGCTCGACGCCTGCGACAGTATCATCCAGCTGCCCACGCCCTTCTCGCTGAATGTCGCCACAATGGGCAGCATCGTCGTTTACGACCGCTTCGCGAAGATGGAGACCCGGCAGAACCGGCGGGCGTTTTTCCAATAGCCTACCACCCCTCGTTACATCCTGAGGCGGCTCCGCCTCAGGATGTACCAACTTTATTTTGAGATAGACCCTATTTGACCACTCACAAAGAAATTCCGCTAATTCTGTTAATTCTGAAAATTCTGGTTCAAAACTGGCTTGAAAGGAGTTCAGTACGCATACTTCACCCGCCCCTCGAACACCCGCACCGCCGGGCCGGTGAGCCAGATCATCCCGCTTTCATCGCGCTTAACACGGAGCGAGCCACCGGGCGTATTCAATTCAATTTCAGTCGGTGCGTCCGAGGGTGTTTCAAGCGCATACCAGGCGGCAAGGGCGGTGGCGACGGCACCTGTGCCGCAGCTCCAGGTTTCGGCCTCCACGCCGCGCTCGTAGGTGCGCATGTGCACGATGCGGTCTTCAATCACGAAAAAGTTGGCATTGGTGCCGCCCTCGCCCCAGCGCGATTGCTGCCGAATGCTGCGCCCCTCGCGGTCGACGTCCACGAGAACGGGTGTGGCACCGCGCATCACGGCGGCGGAGGCCGAAGCGATGAAGGTACGGGGGGTGGTGATGACCTCGTCGCCAGGACCGACGCCCAACGCCACGAGGGCGAGCTCGATCGCCTGGGTACCGTTATTGAGCGCGATCGCGTGCTTGCGACCCAGATGCTGAGCATACTCGCGCTCGAAGTGGCGAGCCTCCTGGCCGGTCCAGTAGTTCGTCTTGCCGGACACGAGGACGCGGTGGACGGCGTCGAGCTCATCGGGTTGGTGGTGGGGCCAGGGGGCGAAGGAAATCGTCTCGATCGTCATTTTGGTCTACCGGAACCCCGATCATCCGTTGGGGAACCTCGCCCAGCACCGCGTGCGCGCTGGACAGCACTCCCGCCGCGAATCGCGTCACGATACGCATCAAGATATGCGCCCGTCATCGCACTCAAGGTGAAACGTTCCAATGCAATCGAAGCCGCCTTCCGCCCATGCTCGCAACGCTTGGTCGAATCGCGTGCGTAGTCAAGCAGCACCCTGGCCAGCTCCGCTGGACTGTTGAACGGAACTACGTAACCATTCTCTCCGTCGATGATCTGATCACGCACGCCCCCTGCCGGAGTGCAGGATGTCCGATATGAAACCGGATACGACCCTGCGACGGCCCACGACCGCGGACATCGACGATTCAATGGGTTCCTCCCGTCACCAGGTCTGAGGAAGGGGACGACGAAGTGCCGGATGCCCAGCGCTTCGACCTCGTCGACCCCCGTGCCCCCGGCGACGAGCCGTGGCCCATTGCTGGCGATGGCTACCTGGTGGCCCCGTTCGAGCAGCCGCGTTCCAAGGTCCGTCATGTGCTTCGTCACACCACCGTGGTGGAGGTGACTGGCGGTGAAGAGAACTCGAATCGGCTCCATCAAAGTCCAGCCATAGGTCGGTTCGGGATAGTTAGGGCACCTAGCGTCTGATTCGTGACGTCGCATGAAAACAGTTCGAGATCGCACACTCGTCCATGAGGCGTCAGGTGAAGCATGACCGGGGACGAGCGGACAGCCATACCCCTGCTGCCCCATGACCCCGCTTGTAGCCAACGCTCGCCCGTGCGGTGCCGATCACGCGGTCGCAATGTCGGTTGCGGCAAGGTGCCAAGGAAGCTCGCCCTCGCAATCGGGGAACGAGCAGCTGTGAGCCACCTTGATGGCTGAACGGTCACGAGAACCAGTATATCGTGGGACGTCTCTTGCGTAGGCGCGGGCTGACGCTCTCGTCGTGTGACCGTCTCCAATCCGGGGTAGGCGTGGCGATGGGGTGCCTCAGCTAACTCGGCGTTCAGGAAGATCCGGGTCCGTCCAGTTTCTTGTGTTTGACTTGATCCGAGCTACTCTGCACGAGACTGGAGTCACACCCCGAGCATCAACAAGCACGTCATCGATGAACTCCTGCTAGAGTTCCGCACGCCCGAGCAGATTCTCGGGAGGGACGGCCTTATCAAGCAGCTCACCAAGGCGGTGCTGGAGCGAGAGCTGGACGCCGAGCTGGCGCACCACCTACGCGAAGCCCAAGCCGCCGGAGCGGTGGGCCTGGAGGCGCCCGAGGGCGCACCTGAGCCCGCCCGCCGCAACGTCCGCAACGGTCGCAAGACCGTCAGGAGCGAGCACGGGCAGCTCACGCTCGAGGTTCCCCGCGATCGCGAGGCGTCTCCCAAACGGATCTCCTCGCGATCGGCGAGCGAGAGCCGAAACCCCGACCGACGGTCGATCGGCCTCGCTTTCCGCATGTCTGTTGGGCGTTTCGGCCCCCCATTGGGTTAGGGGGTGGGGTTGTAGGT
>CAZTEZ010000222.1:0-2576 GCA_964611815.1 uncultured Bacteroidia bacterium
TTCACGATGGCGCGGTCGAAGTCATCGCCGCCCAAATACGTGTCGCCGTGCGTGGAGAGCACCTCGAACACACCGTCGACAATGCTGAGGATCGTGACATCGAACGTGCCGCCACCGAGGTCGTAGACCGCCACGGTCTGCGCGTCCTCACCGCGCTGGCCGAGTCCGTAGGCCAGTGCAGCGGCGGTGGGCTCGTTCAAAATGCGCAGCACATCCAACCCGGCGAGCTTGCCGGCATCGCGGGTGGCCTGGCGCTGGCTGTCGTTAAAATAAGCCGGCACGGTAATGACCGCTTGCTGCACCTCAGTTTTCAGGCGGTGTTCGGCGCGGGCCTTCAATTCCTTCAAGATCACACTCGAAAGCTCAATGGGCGTGAAGTATTTGTCGTCGATATGCACGCGTACGAGCTCGTTCTCATCCTCGCCACCGGTTACTTCATACGAAAAGAAATCACTCTGTTGCTCCACGTCTTTGAACGACTTGCCCATCAGCCGCTTCACAGAGTAAATCGTGTTCTGCGGGTCTTCGATGAAGTGCGGTTTGGCCTCTTCGCCCACCGTCGGCGTGCCGTGTTCGAAGTGGATGACGCTGGGCACAATCACGTCTTTGTCGTAATCGGCGATGGCCTCCGGTTCGCCATCAACGATGCGGGCGATGAGGCTATTGGTGGTGCCGAGGTCGATCCCGACGATAACGTTTTTATCTTTCAATCGGCCACCGCCGATGTCAATTGCTACTTTGGCCATGAAAAAGACTTGTTTGAGAGCGTAGTTCAGGTAAACTTCAGTGGCGTAACTATGCTGCACTGATGCGAGTTCCATGAAATCATTTTACGGAGCCCTTGTGAGTGTAAAGCAATAACGTATGAATTGGCAGTTTAACTAATGCACCCACAAATGAAAGCACGCATTTTCTTCAGCCTGTTGCTGTTAATCTCACTGGTAGGTTTTCACGCTACGGCACAAACCTACACTGACTGCTCCGATGAAGAGTTTTCGTCACTCCAACTCAGCAGTAAAGTATTGCGAATCGACGATGATGCTACGATTCAACTCCCTGAAGGCTGGACGAAGGTCAAGACCAGTCCGGGCGCAGTGGTTTTGAACTATGGCAGCACCGGCATCCACCCGGGCACCATCAATGTCGCGGTGCAAAAAGATCCGTCTTTCGCCGGCATAACCGCCTATGATTTATCCACGGCTAACATTTTCGTAGAGGCTGGCGCAACGGAAGAAAGCATTTTCGAAGCGCGGCAGTTTTCGCACAAAGGCATCCCGGCGCTCTACGTGCATTACACGACCGATGGCTTTGATGCCCAACAAATGGCCGTCATTCACAAAGGCAAAATTTACATGCTGACGATGATGGGCGAAGAGGGCTACGGCATCTGTTTCTACGACATTTTCAATGCCGTTCGTGGGAGCCTGGCGTTCAAATAAGCCCGCGATATTGCCGTTACGAGATTGGCCTTACCTCTGTGCAGTGGCTTCCAACTGGTAGCCACTCATAACCAGGAAGCTACCGGTTCAGGAGGCATCAGATGTGCCGGTGTCGTAGGTCTGGGGTTTATCTTTAGCCAGGTGAACAGCAGTTTTGCGAGATTCTGAAAGCACAACATCCAGGTGCATGGCATGTAATAAATTCAATAGGCTTTCAGCTGACAATTCCTTTTCACCGTGCAAGTAACATTCGAGGAGGTCGTCAGATAGATTCAACCACTGCGAAACCACCTGCAATTCATAGACAGCCAACACATCTTGAATTGCAGCCTTAAACTCGACCTGATCTGAAGACTCCGTATATTCTAGTAAGGCTTCTGCCAAGTAGGATTTGGCAAAAGACTGTTTTTTCAATCGCTCAGTTAGCATTTCCTGCAATGTTGAACCTGTTCCAGCCATTCTACTCTTCTTTAATTCTGCGTTGATAGTCCGTCCAAAACCGTTTGGCGGCCTCAATATCTTTTTGTTGATGCCGTTTAGTTCCACCTAGCAATAATATACGTTTAGTTTTTGCATCTCTGCCAGCATAAATACGAATACCATTCCTGAATTTGTATTCAAACAATTGACCCGAGAGGTTGCGAAAGTTGCCTTCGCTGCCTCTAGCTATCGTATTTAAACGCTTTAGAACGAGCGCTTCATCAAGTTCGCTGAGTGAATCTAGCCACTCTTTGAAAGGTTCAATGCCTGTGTCAGTTTTGTAGTTTATGAGAGATAACGGGGTTGCTGGTCGCATGGGTACTGGTCTACATGCCCAAGTTACTGACTTTCGTTCGCCCTACCCCACCGGCTTCACCTCTAGCCGGTAGCCCAGCGCATGCAATAGCTTCAGAAAGCGCGTGGCCGAGGGCACGCTGTCGCCGTTGAGCATATTCGAGAGCGACTGCCGAGAGATGCCCATCTGCTCGGCGGTGGCTGTGATGCCCTTGGCACGTGTGATATCTAACAGCGTGAGCTGAAGGTCATGCCAGTCGTTTTCGATGCAGTAGTCGTCCAATGCATCTTGTAGATACATCATGCGCAAATCATCATCTTGCAACTGGCTATCTAGAAAATCCTCAAATTTAGTGCCTAACG
>CAZTEZ010000222.1:2676-5480 GCA_964611815.1 uncultured Bacteroidia bacterium
AAATCATCATCTTGCAACTGGCTATCTAGAAAATCCTCAAATTTAGTGCCTAACGCTGGATTCTTTTTTGGGGTTGGCTTCAACTGTTGTGTTGTTTTACTCATAGCTCAGGTAATGTTTCCAGTATTCTACTGCTTTTTGTATGTCTTTGCTCTGCGTCTTCTTGCTTCCACCTAGAAGCAATAAACGTCCAGTTGGGGTATGGTGGGCAGCATAAATTCTCAAGGCCTTTCCGAACAAGCGGTACTCTATAACGCCACCTTCCAAATACTTCCAATCGCCTTCGTTTCCGGCTCGAATTCTTCGAAGCCTTTTCAAGACTCTACTTTGATCCGATGCTGACAAACTTTGGTACCACAGGGCAAAAGGTTCCTAGCCATTTGGCAAACGATAGTTTTCAATTTCAAGCGGTTCGGTTGGCTTCATTCTAATCTACGCTCTTCGACACGAATTTGTTGCGACCGACACGAATTTATTTCGACTTAGCCCCGATCGCGTCAGCAATATCTAATAGCGTGTCGGTGTCCATCGTGTGCTGGCCGAAAAACGGAAAGCGGTGCACCGGGCGCTCGGCGGCCTCCAGGAGAGCCGTGAGCATCTCGGCGCGTTCGGGCGTTACGTAAGGGTCCTGATCGCCCCAGGCGGCGTATATGTCCAGGTTCGGGTACTTGTCCATGCCGTCAAGTTCTTGTGGTGGCATGCCCGCCCAGGCGACAAGCGCACTCACCGGCACCGGCAAATCGCCCTGCAACAGCCAGCGCCAAGCCGTGGCCACGCCTTGCGAAAACCCGAACAGCACGAGTTTGGTCTTGCGCCAATCGACGTGGCGCGTCTCTTGCGCGAAGAGCTGATTGAGGAAGCGGCGCTGGTCGTCGATCTCGTCCAGCCGGCTCTCTTTGGTCATCCAAGTGGCGCCCACGCGCTGAAACTCACCGTCGCCCAGGTAGAAGCGCGAAAGGCCCTCGGGCGCAAGGATGAAACGAGAGCTGTCGTCGATGGGCCGGAAGTGCCGAATGAAGTAGCGCACCAACTGCCCATAGCCATGAAACACGACCCACACCTCACGGGTGGTTGCATCGGCCTGGCCGAGGGTCATAAAGCGGGCAGTACGTTGAGTGGTGAATTTGCGCTCGGCGCCTTCGTGGGTTTCGTTTTCGATGCTGGCCATGCCTGTGGTGTTCGGGTGTCAAGAATGAAGCTGTCCCGAAATTAGCCAAATCCGGTGTCAAAACGAGAGGTGCAGCTCCTAGTTGTCCTCCGAGCTCACATGGTCGAACTCGATGAGGAAGGTGTCGTCCTCGAGCTTGGTGGGCGACACATTCACGTCGTCTTCAATCTTGATGCGCGCGGTGCGCCAGGTCTTGATGGCATCTGGCAGAATGTGCGTGCCACTGGTGTTCGTTTTGATGTACACCGGCATCTGCAGTTCTTCCACGTCGGCTTTCAACCGATAACTCAGGTCGTAGTATTCCCCCGGCACGAACTTCTCGACGCGCCATTGCAGGACGGGCAGCTCTTTGTAAGCCAGATATTGCGCAAAAAAGGGCGTGTAGTCTTTACCGAGGAAGTCGTTGATGAAGCGAATCACATCGTCTGTGTTCACCGTCTGCTTGCGGAACTGATCGTTCATATTTCGCAGCAGCTGTTTGAAATGGCTGTCGTTTTTAGCAATGCGGTTCTTGTCGCCTTTTTCGCCCTGCTCGCCCTCCAGTCGGTAGATTTTGCGGAGCGTGTGCAGCATCCAACTGCCCTTGAAGTACATATCGCTGCTCTTCCAGTCGTTAAAATTCACCCCCCGCGGGCCGAGGATCGCGTCCTCGTTTCGGATACGGTAGCGCTGCGATTCAAGGTACTTTTCCATCTTCGCGAAACCCTCCAGGCACTCCACGAGCAGCGCCTCGCTGTAGGTCGTGAAGCTTTCGTGGATCCAGAGCTCGGCGTGGTCTTCGGTCGAAATGTTGTTGCCGAACCACTCGTGCCCGCTCTCATGCACGATGATGTAATCCCAGCCCCACTCGTTGTTGCGGTATTGGTTGCCATACGCGATTGCGCTCTGGTGCTCCATGCCCCAGTAGCTGGTCTCGACGAGTTTGTAGCTGTCTTCATAAAACGGGTAGCGCGCGAAGGCTTTTTCAAAACACTCCAGCATGGGTTTGACTTGCTTGAAATGTTGCGTGGCAGCCTTCTGATTATCTGCAAGCACCCAGTACTGCAAATCAAGCGCGCCCTCTACGCCTTCAAACGTGTCGTCAATCTTCACGTAATCACCGATGTACAAACTGACGTTGTAGCTGTTAATCGGATTTTCAACCTGCCATTGATAGGCGGTGTAGCCATCGGTCGTAAAGCGCTCGTCAGTTGGCGGCGCGGCATCCGCATTCACCAGTCGGCCATTGCCCACGGCCACGAGCGTGTCCGGGACAATGTAGGTCATCGTCATGCCGCTGTCGGGTTCGTCGCCAAGGTGGTCTTTGAGTGGCCACCAGCTACTGGCTCCAAAGCCCTCGCACGAGACGCCGATCCAGGGCTTGTCGTTCTCGTCGTACTGCCACGAGAAACCGCCGTCCCAGGGCGCGTTGGGGGCCACGCGGGGTTGGCCGTGGTAGTCGATCTGCAGTTGAAAGCGCTCACCTGCGGCAACGGCTTGCGGAAGTCGAACGGCCACCGCATTTTCAGACAGCCGCCGAACGGGCAACGCGACGCTCGGCTCACTTTTCGTGGCGATTTTGTCGATCGTCATGTACTCCGACATCAAATCCACCTGCACCTCGGAGAGGTCGCCTTCGGCAACGGCCGTCCAGAAA
>CAZTEZ010000223.1:0-5465 GCA_964611815.1 uncultured Bacteroidia bacterium
CCCGTGACCATCGGTGAGGCGCCCGTCGTCGAGCACCTGGAGCAGGATGTTGAATACATCCGGGTGGGCCTTTTCGATCTCGTCGAGCAGGATGACGGCGTAGGGTTTGCGGCGTACTTTTTCGGTCAGTTGGCCACCTTCTTCGTAGCCAACGTATCCGGGAGGGGCACCGATAAGGCGTGAGAGCGAGAATTTTTCCATGTATTCGCTCATGTCGATGCGAATCAGAGAGTCCTCGCCTTCAAACATGTAGCGCGCCAACACCTTGGCCATCTCCGTTTTACCGACACCAGTGGAGCCGAGGAAAATGAAAGAACCGATGGGTTTTTCGGGGTCCTTTAGACCCGTACGCGAGCGCTTGATGGCTTTTACCAGCTTGTCGACAGCGTCAGACTGGCCGATAACCTGCTTTTTCAGCTCGTCGCCCATGCCGATGAGGCGCTTGCTTTCGCCCTCAGCGACCTTGCTGACAGGCACACCGGTCATCATTGAGACGACCTCTGCGACGTTTTCTTCGTGAACCGTGTAGCGCGTTTTCTTCGCCTCTTCGTCCCACGCGATTTTAGCAAGCTCCAGCTCTTCGAGCAGGCGCTTCTCCTGGTCGCGCAGTTGAGCCGCTTGTTCGTACTGCTGGCTCTTCACCACGCGGTTTTTCTCTTCTTTGATGTCCTCGATCTTCTGCTCAAGCTCCAGGATGTTTTCCGGCACCTTGATGTTCGAGATGTGTACCCGCGAACCAGCCTCGTCAAGTACGTCAATGGCCTTATCGGGGAAATGCTTGTCGGTGATGTAGCGTGCGCCGAGTTTAACGCAAGACTCAATCGCCTCTTCCGTGTAGTTCACGTTGTGGTGATCCTCGTATTTATCCTGGATGTTTTTGAGGATCTGGATGGTTTGCGCCTCTGTGGTGGGCTCCACCATGATTTTCTGGAAGCGACGCTCCAGTGCGCCGTCCTTTTCGATGTGCTGGCGGTACTCGTCGAGCGTGGTGGCCCCGATGACTTGCAGCTCGCCTCGGGCGAGTGCAGGCTTGAACATGTTCGAGGCATCGAGCGAACCACTTGCACCACCAGCGCCCACGATCGTGTGCAGCTCGTCGATGAAGAGAATCACCTCAGGAGATTTCTCCAGCTCGCTGAGCACGGCTTTCATGCGCTCCTCGAACTGGCCACGGTATTTCGTGCCAGCTACGAGTGAGGCAATGTCAAGGCTGATGAGGCGCTTATTAAAGAGCACACGGCTCACCTTGCGGTTGACGATGCGTAGGGCCAGGCCCTCTGCAATCGCCGTTTTACCGACACCGGGCTCGCCGATGAGCACGGGATTGTTTTTCTTGCGGCGCGAGAGCACCTGGGCGACACGCTCGATTTCTTTTTCGCGACCGATGATCGGGTCGAGCTTGTTGTCCTCGGCCATTTTGGTCAAATCGCGACCGAAATTGTCGAGTACGGGGGTTTTGGACTTGCCGGACTTCTTGCGTTCGCTACCCGAGCCGCCTGAGCTGCCCGAATCGCCGGTGTCCATGGGTTCTGAGGGAAGTGCCATTTTAATTTCGTCTGCGTTTTCGTCGAGTTCCTGGCGCACCACGTCGTACGACACGCCAAAGCGGGAGAGAATTTGAGCGGCGATGTTGTCTTCATCGCGCAGGAGCGAGAGCAGCAGGTGCTCGGTGCCAATCACGTCGCTTTTGGAGAGCTTGGCTTCCAGGTAGGTGATTTTCAGCACCTTCTCTGCTTGCTTAGTCAGCGGAATGTTGCCAACGTTGAGGTTGGTGTTCGAGACGCGCACAGACTCTTCGATCACCTTGCGCAGGCGCTGGGTGTCGATGCCCATGGTCACGAGCACTTTAATCGCCAGGCCTTCGCCCTCACGGATGAGCCCCAGCAGGAGGTGTTCGGTGCCGATGTAATCGTGCCCCAGGCGCAGCGCCTCTTCGCGGGCGTAAGAGATGACATCGCGAACTCGGTTTGAAAAATTAGCTTCCATGTATGCTTTTAGTTGAGTGGCAGTGGTTGGCTGTGGTGGAACTCGTGTTTGGCCCTAGTTTCATTTCGGCCGAACCACCGCGACGTGTATTCTAACGGAATTCAGGCGTTAATCGTTGTGATGATAGCCACGATAAACGCAATGACTAGCAGATTGACGGTGGCAATGGGGATGAACTTCTTCCAACCGAGGTCCATCAACTGGTTGTATTTGAAGCGCGGCAGCGTCCAGCGCACCCACAGGAAGACGAAAATCATGAAGATGGTTTTCGCGATAAACCAGCCCACACCCCAGAGAATCTCAAGCCAGCGGGGGAAGTCCAGCTCATAAAGCAGACCTTCACCCGGTGCCAGGTAGCCACCCAGGAACAGCGTCGTAATTACGGCCGAGGCCACGATCACGTGGATGTACTCGGCTACAAAGAACGAGCCAAACTTCATGGAGCTGTACTCGGTGTGGAAACCGCCGACCAGTTCCTGCTCGGCCTCAACGAGGTCGAAAGGCGCGCGGTTGGTTTCGGCAAACGAGCAGGTGAGGAAAATCAGGAAGCCGATGGGGTTGGCGAAGATGTACCAGATGGTCTTTTGCGCTTCTACGACAGAGGTCAGTCGCAGCGCATCGCCTTCTTGCAAGGCGTTGGTCAAGAGGATGATACTCACGAGAGAGAGGCCCATTGAGAGCTCGTAGCTCAGCATCTGCGCCGACGAGCGCAAGCCACCCAGAAGACTATACTTGCTATTGGAAGCCCAGCCCGCCAGCGTTACGCCATAGACCGCGATGGAGTTGACCGCAAAAATGTAGAGCACGCCGAAGTTGGCGTCGAAGATGAAGATGCCCGGCGCGAATGGCAGGACACCAATGGCGGCCACTGCCAATGAGACAGAAATAACAGGCGCCAGGAAGTGAATCGTCGGGTTGGCGATGTTGGGCGTAATGTCCTCTTTCAGGATCAGCTTCACGACATCGGCCAGTGGTTGCAGCAAGCCGAAGGGGCCCACGCGGTTGGGGCCTTTGCGCTGCTGGATGGTGGCGGCTACTTTGCGCTCGGCATACACAGAATAGGCCGCAAACGTGAGCAGCACCAAAATGGCCACGGAAGCAATGATGATAGCGGTAAGCAACGGATCCATCGGCGAAAGCGTGTTTAAAGGACGGGGTTAAGCGGTCGGAATCTGGCGTTCGGGAGACATCAAAAGTAAAAAAGCCAACGATTGGTTCGGAAGCTGCCACCGCAGAAAGCGGTGTTTAGAACCGTCATAATCGTGCAACCAATATACATAATATGGGTGGCAATCACCGGTCGGCAGCCGACAGAATCAGTCGACTTTGGGGCCCTTCGCAGAACAAGAGGTCCAAAACCGACACGTTTTGCTCGTCGTGCGTAAATAAATGGTAGTAGTCGGGTGGGGCAAACCCCTCGGGTGCGCAATGGGCGGTCAGCGCCCAATGGCGGTAGTCGGGCTGGTCGACTGTCTCCATAAGTCTCAAAGGCGCTTCCGGGCGCAGCTGTTTCGCAATCCACTTCGCGAGAGGCAGACCGTAGTCGATCAGCCGCTCTGGCGAGGCGCTCAGCAGCGGTTCGAGCTCCGGCCAATAGTGCTCAAAATAGGGCGAGTTGTGGTAAATCGTCGGGTAGGCGTGCAAATGCGTGCGCTGCCAGGGCCGACCATAGTTAACAAGGACGCTGTCATAATAGGCCCGTCGGCTGCGGCGGTCGGTGGGCACGGTCATACGCTGCAGGCTGTTCGCACCGTTCAGTAGGGTGTAGTTCTGGCGCGAACGCTTGGCCACGGGCGCGTGCGTCCAGACGGGCAACTCGGGCTGCTGCACCCACGCCTGCCACCACGCGATGGGCCCCACGAACAGGAGGGGCAGCCAGGGGAGGGGGGTAGAAAATGACTTTGTCATTTTGTACTTTGTCATTTAATTAGCTTCAATATGCAAACATCTATTCTAGAGCCAACAAATATAAATGCGGCACTGGCAGCAACGAAAGGTAGACCTACAGTAATCGAGCTATGTGCTGGTGCCGGTGGGCAGGCTATCGGTCTCCATCAAGCAGGTTTCAGCCCAGTTGCCTTGGTTGAAATAGACCGCGATGCTTGTCTGACGCTCAAGAAAAATCATCCAGATTGGCCAGTTCATAACATTGATTTGCACCACTTCTCAGCTAGTGAGTATAGAGGGCATGTAGACCTTGTAGCAGGCGGGGTGCCCTGTCCGCCTTTCTCCGTGGCAGGAAAACAACTTGGGAAAGATGACGAAAGAGATTTATTTCCAGAGGCATTAAGAATAATAGAGGAATGTGCACCAAGAGCGATTATGCTTGAGAATGTTAAGGGTATATTGTCCAAGAGATTCAGTCAATACAGAAAACAACTTGCAGACTACCTTGATCGGCTGGGATATATATCAGACTGGAAATTGCTTAATTCCAAAGACTTCGGAGTTTGTCAAAGTCGTGCACGAGCGATTTTACTTGGGTACAAAAAGGAGATTACAAATGAAATCGTGTGGCCGGACACCAATGTATACTCAAGCTCAGTTGGCGAGGTGCTCTATGATCAAATGTCCTCCCTTGGATGGGAAGGGGCCACAAACTGGCGTGATAATGCCAATAAAATTGCACCAACTATAGTCGGAGGGTCTAAAAAACATGGTGGCCCTGATTTGGGTCCAACAAGAGCCAAGCGCGCGTGGGAAAAGCTTGGTGTTAATGGCAAAAGTATCGCTGAAAAACCTCCTGAAAAAGATTTTGATGGACTCCCTCGCTTGACAATACCTATGGTTGCTACTTTGCAGGGCTTTCCCGAATCCTGGGAATTCCAAGGAAAAAAGACTTCTGCTTACAGACAGGTTGGAAATGCCTTTCCACCTCCAGTTTCAAAAGCAGTGGCAGAGGTAGTTTTAAGTACACTCACAGAGACAAAACCGATAGATGTCAAAAAAGAAAAAGTTGAGTGCTAGGGCCAAACTAGAACAACATTTCAAGAATAATGTTGGTAAAGTTCTGCACTCTGACGAGCTTCGACAAGTTGCAGGCATTAGCGAGTGGGCAAGGAGGGTGCGTGAATTACGGAATGAGTATGGTTTAAACATCCAGACTCACAACGACCGCTCGGATTTGAAGCCCGGTGAGTATGTACTGGTAGATCTTAAGCCTTTACCCTCTTTTTCAAGGGCGATTTCTAAAGAAACTCGAGCGTATGTGTTAGATAGAAACGGGTTTACTTGTCAGATGTGTGGGATTGCTGCGGGCGATGCATACCCTGATTTGCCAGAGAAAAAGGCCAGGCTTCATATCGGACACATCAAAGACAAATCGATGGGTGGTACTGATGAGCCTTCTAATCTGCAGGCGATATGCTCTCGGTGCAATGAGGGATCATCTAACCTTACTCTCAATAGGCCTGGTGCTATCAAACTCTGTAATGCCCCCCAAAATTTAGACAGCCCCATAAGAAAACCTGAGAACGAAA
>CAZTEZ010000224.1:0-5430 GCA_964611815.1 uncultured Bacteroidia bacterium
CCAACGGCGGTACAGCTCCGACTTACGTCTGGACGCTCAACGGCACGCAGGTGGGTACGGGTGCTTCTTATGTGCTGAACAACCCGAGCAACGGCGACCAGGTAGAGGCTATCATTACGTCTACAGACGGCTGCTCTGGCCCGGGCTCAACCAGCCCGACGGCGGTTGTCACAGTCAACAACGGCGTAACAGCCAGCTTGACTCAGACGCCTGCCGGTACGGTGTGCTCTGGCACAAACTTGAGTTTCGCTGCGGCGCCTATCGTTGGCACGTATACGTATGACTGGTTTGTGAACGGTAACCCGGTTGTGGCAACTGGCGCCAACTACACCACCAACACGCTGAACGATGGCGATGTGGTGACGGTGCAGATCACGACTGGCGCGGGTTGTAGTACGCCTGCTTCGGAGGCTGACATCACGGTTGATATCGAACCGGCCCCGACGGTGACTATCGCTGCCAGCCAGACGACCATCTGTAACGGCGAGAATGTCTTCTTCACGGCCACGCCTTCTGCTACGGCCGGTACACCGACCATCCAATGGCAGGTGAACGGCACAACGGTGGCGACCGGCGGCTTTACGTATCAGAATAGCAGTCTGACGGATGGCGATGTCGTTCGCGCGATTATCACGTCTGCGAATGGCTGCTCGGATGCGAACTCCGTCTCGAATGAGATTACTATTAGCGTAGATCCGGATCCGACCGTAGCGATTGCGGCCGCGCCGGGCAATGTGATTTGCGATGGCGAGAATGTGGTCTTCACGGCCACCGCCACCAACGCTGGTGCTTCACCTGACTTCCTATGGCGCGTGAATGGTGTTATCGTTGGTGCCAATGCGACCTTCAGCACCAGCTTCCTGAACAATGGCGACGTTGTGACGGCAGAAGTGACGAGCACGACGGGTTGCACGGGGGCCAGCTCTACGAGCGCGCCCATTAACATGACCGTGAACGAAGTGCCGGACATCACGGCGCTAAACGTCAACCCGGGCACCTCGGTTTGTAGTGGCGCTACTGTCTCCTTCGACCCGGTCACGTCTTACACTGGGAATCTCACGCATGAGTGGAGCCTCAACGGTGCCGTGTTGCCGGGCGAGATCGATCCGATTTTCGACTCGAACACGCTTAACAACGGTGACATCGTATCCGTGCGGATCACCTCTGATCCTGAGGGTTGTACGGACGCGAACTCGACGGCGCAAGCCCAAATCGAAGTACTGCCGGATCCGGTGATCAACGTCGTGCCTTCTACGACTACCGCCTGTGTCGGCCAACCGGTTACTTTCCTCGCATTCGTGAGTGGGGCGGGTACGGCACCGAGCATCGAGTGGTTTGTTGATGGCGCATTGGCTGGAACTGGATTCAGCTTCACGACTAATAGCCTGACCGACGGCCAGGTCGTAACTGCGAACGTTTCTAACCCGACACCGGGCTGTACTGGCGCGACTTCTACGCCAATCACAATGACGATCGAAACGCCTGCGACGCCTGTAATTGCGGCTAATGGTGGCACGACGATTTGTGAGGATGAGTGTATTGATGTCAGCGTGCAAACGCCCGCAGCGTCTGGCACCTACACTTGGTTCTTGAATGGTTCGCCGATTGCTGGACAGACAGGTCCGAACTTCAACTACTGTCTGATTAACACCCAGCCCTATACTGTAACGGCGCAGTACAATTTGAACGCGACGTGTAGCAGTCCGGCTTCCAGCGGTGTCAACTATATCGTTGAGCCAAACCCGACGGTGAACATCACCAGCAGTTCGCAAACCGCCTGCTCTGGCGAGGATGTTACGTTTACCGCATTTGCGAACCCGAGCGCAGTTGATTATCAATGGACGGTGAACGGCAACCCGGTTCCTGGCGCGACTGGTGCGACCTTCATCACGAATACCCTCGCCAATGGCGATGTAGTGCGCGTCGAGGTGACGGGCAACACGGCTGCTAGCTGCAGTGGTCCGAACTCGACTTCGAACCCGCTGTCGATCAGCATCATCGATCCGCCGACAGTGACCATCGAGACCAACCCGGTGGGTATCACCGAGGTGTGCGAAGGCCAACCGGTAACGTTCACGCCGGCTACGACGGGCTTGAACCTCAACTACGTCTGGACAGTGAACGGTGTGATTGCGAGCAACTCGCAGAACTTCACAACGACGACGATGGCGCCTGGGTCGAATAACATCCAGTTGGAAGTCTCTAGCCCGCAGTGCGGTACGACCGTTTCGTCGAACGTGCTGAACGTGGAAGTGCGTGAGAATCCTGAAGTAGAAATCGCGACGGTGCCCTTTGGCGTGACGCAGATTTGCGACGGCGAAGACCTCACGTTTACGTCGACTGTTGCCGGTGGCGGCACAACGCCGACGCTGCAATGGCAGATCGACGACGGTACGGGCTTCACGGATGTTGCCGGTGCTACAGGTACGAACTACACGACCAACACGCTTGCTGATGGCGATCTTGTTAGACTGGTTGTTACCAGCACGAATGGCTGCCCGGCGGGTGGTCAAAGCTCGAACAACATCACCATTGCGGTTGAACCGCAGCCGACGGTCACGTTGGCCGCGACACCTGGCGGTGGGGTTTGTGTGGGCGAGGAACTGACCTTCACGGCGACTGGCTCTGACCCCAACGGCTCTTACGCCTGGACGGTGAACGGCGTGGTAGTGCCTGGTCTGACAGGCAACGTGTTCACGAGCGATGACTTGAGTGATGGCGACCTCGTTGAGGTGCAGCACATCAGCTCGACCGGCTGCTCGTCGCCGACGGCCTCTGTCGCCTCGCTGGCCGCAGACGTTACGGAGAACCCGGACGCCGTGATCAACATTATTGGTGATGCGACGCAGTGTCTGACGGCCAACAACGCGCTCGGTCAAGACTTTGACTTTGAGGCAGTATCTAGTGTCGCCGGTCTGTCTTACGCTTGGGACTTTGGCACGGGTGCATCGCCAGCTACATCGACCTCTGTCGATCCTTCTGATGTGACCTTCGACGAGCCGGGTGTGAAGACCATCAACTTGACGGTCAGCATTAACGGTTGCGACTTCGATACCAGCACGACCGTTGAGGTGCTGCCTGCACCGCAAATCGGCTGGAACCTGCAGACGGAACTCTGTATTACGGATGGCTTTACATTCGAGTATACCGGTGAGACTTTCGGACAATCCGTGGTCGACTACGAATGGATCTTCGGTGGCGGTGCAATACCCGCAACCGGCAGTACGCCTGCAGTAACGGTCACTTATGATGATGGCGATCCGACAACACCACCTAACGGGGGTCTCAAGGATATTGAGCTGACGGTGACCTTCGGTAATGGCTGCTCTGCAAACCGATCTACTCAGGTCTTCGTAGACGATACGTTCTCGGTTGACCTGGGTGGCGATCGCACGCTTTGCGGCAACGATCCCTTCCCAACGCTGGTCGCTGAGACTGACCCGGCCTTCCCGCCGACGGACATCGATTACGTCTGGGAGCTGAACAGCCAGCCGGTGCTCAGTGGTATTGCTGAAGATGAATTCACGGTGACCGGCCCCGGTACATATCGCGTGACGGTGACAAAGCCCTCTGGTTGTAATGCCTTCGATGTCATCGAAATCGACGTAGTGACTTCGCTTGAAGTTGACCTCGGCGACCGCCGCACGGTTTGTAACTCAGCGGGCGGTGCATCCACGACGCTCAACACCGGCTACCCCGGCATTGAGCATGAGTGGCAGCGCGATGGCCAAGTCATTGCTGGCGAAACGATGGAAGAAATCGAGGTGACCGAGCCCGGTGTTTACACCGTGATCGTGAATCCGAACAACCAGGGTAGTAATTGCTCAGGCACGGACTTCGTGGTCGTTGAGTTTGTCGATGAAATCGACGTGAACCTTGCCGGTGGCGAAGACGAAGTGTTCTACTGCGTGAGCGACAACCCTGTGCCGTTCGTGGCACCCGACATCCCTGGCGCGGTTTACACTTGGACAACCCCGACTGGCCTTGTGACGGGCAACAACAACACCTTCACACCCGCAACGCTGGGTGGCAATATCGTGCCCTTCACTTATGAGGTGCGCGTAGTGACGCCTGAAGGCTGCGAAGGCTTCGATGAAGTTGACGTGAACGTGAACGCTGATGCCGACTTGAGTCTGCCGCCAGTTGTGGATGTGTGTCCGACGAACGTATCGACGGTGCTCAACACCGAGCTGTATCCGGGCGCCTTCTATCAGTGGAGCCTCAATGGCGAGCTGATTTACGAAGGCAACGAGCTGAACAGCATCGTGGCTGACTCGGCTGGTATCTGGACGGTGAGCGTCGTGACGAACGGCGGTTGCCCGGGCAGTGTCAGCAGTACGTTGGATGCAGTTGCTGCACCATTCGCCGACTTCGATCCGCTGCCTGAGTCCTCGAACACGATCAGCCTGCCGGTGGACGATCCGCTGCTGCGCCTGACCGACCGCTCGCAACCTGTGGGCGATATCGACACCTGGACGTGGTACCTGATCACGACTACGGACGACAGCACGATCATCGACACGTCTCAGAACCTGCTGTATGAATTCCCACGTCAGCCGGATACGGTACAAGTCGTGCTGCAAGTCACGACCGAAGGCCAGGGCTGTACGGACTTCAGCAACCCGCTGCGCGTGATTATCCGCTCTGTGGACGATCCGGAAGTGCCGACGGCCTTCTCGCCGAACGATGACGAACTCAACGATGAGTACGTGGTGGACGGCTTTGGCTTCGAGGAGTTCAGCTTCCAGATCTACGACCGCTGGGGTACGCAGATTTACAGCAAGCCGATGAACGCCGAAGAGGTCCGCTGGAATGGCGAGAACGCCAACACCGGCGAACCCGTACCGGAAGGTGTGCTGGTCTTCGTATTCGAAGGCCGCCCGATCGACCGCGACGAGATGGTCCGCACGACCGGTAACATCACGGTCATCCGCTAAACGCCGTAACGCACTGATTTACAAAAAGCCAGCTCCATTCAGGGGGCTGGCTTTTTTTGTTTAAGTTGATGTCATGAAATCCGACCGACTCTGGGCATTCGTGCTATTCACCGCAACTTTGCTCTTGCTTTCTGGCTGTTCAAAAGAAGAAGAGGCTACCCCAGAGCCGGCTGCTTACACTCAGTCTGCTCCTGCGACCAGTGAAGTCCAGTTCGGTTGTATCGAGTTCTTCGATAACCAGCACTGTTGGCAGCAGGGGGCCAGGCTCGCCGACCAATTATTCACAACATGTGGCGCTGTTGCATTAAATCCAGATTACAAGGACACCGTAATGTGCAGTATACCATACCGATTGTCTTCACCAAATGATACCATCGCCTGTATCGAGCATCACGGCATCTGTTTCTGGATGCCTGGTCAGGAGCGAGAGGTTTTGTTCGTTGGCGAGGCAGCGCTTACTCCCACGCCAGAAGACTAACTACCTGCTAGCGCA
>CAZTEZ010000225.1:0-5398 GCA_964611815.1 uncultured Bacteroidia bacterium
CCGGCTGCCCGCCCCGCCCCGAGGCGCTGATTGGTGGTATTCTGCAGCTACAAGCGAAAATTAAAGGCGAGAGCCTCGTGCTGCCCGCACTCGACAACATGCCGCCCATGCCGCTGCCACCCACCGCGCCAACAGATGAGGTGCCCCAGGAAGACCCTGAACCCACCGAAAAAGCACCCGAAACGGCAGGCTAGTTTTCCCATTTTATGTACTAAGCCGTAACTTCGTCACGCAATGCGCCGTAAGTATTGACAGCGCATCCGAATTTCACCCCTATGAAAAAACAGTACCTAATACCGGTTCTTCTGCTTTTTGTGCTGCTCGTCAGTGCCTGCACCCGTCAAAACGATGCCGAGCGCTACGACAAGGCCTACGAGGCTGCTATGGTCAACGAAGACTATCTGTCTGCCACGACCATCCTGTACCTGAAGCACGCGTACGACACCTCTGATGTAGCCGTGAAAGATTCGCTGCTAAAGGTGTACTACCTGCGCAATGCATGGCAGCCGGCGCTCAACATCGGTCAGGAGCTGCTCAACAGCAAGCCCACCGATTCCACGACGCTCTTTTACGTGGCCACCGCGCAAGAGCGCCTGAACAAGCTCAACGAAGCACTGGCGACGTATCAGAAGCTGAAAGAGAACGCGCCTTCGCCGAATACGTCGTACCAGATTGCGGCGCTGCAGTTCCGCATCGGTAATGTTGGGTCTGCGGTGCAGGCCGTGAACGAGATCATTCAGGACGCCAAAGCCAAGGAAGACAAGGTCGTGATCTACTTCCAGATGCAAGGCCAGCAGCTCGCGCAGGTAGTGCCCGTTCAAGCTGCCGCCTACAATTTGCGGGGCGTGGTCGCTCAGCAGCAGGGCAAAGCTGATATCGCCGCGCAGAACTACAAAGCCGCGCTCCAGATGGCCAATAACTTTACGCTCGCACTACAGAACCTGAACACCGTAGACCCTGAAGCTGCGGAAGAGTTCGTGGAAGCCGCCCGTGTGAATGCACAGCTTGGCCAGCAGGGCGGGGCGCCACGCGCCGGCCAGTGAACCAGGCAATTCGCGAACGAAAATATTGACAACCCGCACAGGCAGCGCTTATTGGCGCTGCCCGTGTTGTTTTTGAGCGTGCTGAGTGTTTTGTGAACTACATAATTACATTAAGCAAATATTATGATTCGCATTTGGGGTTTCGCGGTTCACACATAACGATATTTTTGCCAGCAGTACTCGTAAAAAAATCGACTATGAAAAAGCTCTTCTTTCTTCTGCTACTCTTGGCGAGCTTCGGCGCGGTGAAGGCCCAAACGGTCACACCGATTGCTGATATCGTTGCGACTGGCAATGACTTACTTGCGCCCAATGACACCTCTCTGAATTTCAATGGAGAGGAAGTCACGATTCGTGGCGTGATTTTGAACAACCCCAATGAATGGTACCTGATTGAGACCAGCCAGCGTTCCAGCTTCTTTATCCAGGACACGGTTTTCCCCTATGCTGGTATCGAAGTGACTGTAACAGACGAAACGCCTGCCTACACCAATCTGACACAGTTCGGAACGGGCTACGCCGGCTCATTGGTGCAAGTCACCGGTCGCGTCGGCTACTTCAGTGGACTCATTCAGCTCGATCTGGACGACTCTGATAACCCGAACTTGCAGGTCATTGAGCAAAACTTTGGCGCCCGCCCTGACAGTGTTTTGACTACAGACGGCAATGTCGGTTTGCTGAATAACCAACAGGAAGAAGCTCAGACCACTGGGCATTTCTTTGAAGGCAAACTCGTCACCATCGAAGACGTAACGGTTTCTGCTGTAGCCGCTCAAGCTGAACGTGGCCGGTTCACGGTACAAGATGCTGGTGGCAATACGGTCACCATTTTTGATGCCGTGGATTGGATGCGCAACACCCCTGGCAACCCTTTTTCGCCTGCTTACAACAAACCGGCGATCGGTACTGTTTACGGCAGCATTACTGGTGTGGTGCGACACTTCTCTTTCGACGATGGCGAACCTGGCAACTACGTGATCGTACCACTGACGCCCGCAGATCTCGATGTTACAGCTTCTCCGCCCGTCATCGACCAAAACTCGATCTCGCGCTCGCCCGTTTGCCCGGCGCCCACAGACGATGTCACGATTACGGTTGTCGTGGAGCACCCCGAAGAAGCACTCGGCACAGACTCTACAGAAACCGTAACGCTCGTCTACAACGCTGGCGGTTCTGATGTTTCGCTTACGATGACCGAAACAGCTGTGAATAGCAATACCTACGAGGCCACTATCCCCGCCAGCGAATTGAACGAAGGCGTTTTGGTGTACTACTACGTAACGGCGAGCGACTTTTCTGGCGAAAGCGTCAGCGCGCCGCAATTTACACCCCCAGCCTTCACCGCCCGCGCAGCTGGGTGCCGCATCCGCGACATCCAACGTGTACCTGACTTCACTGTCAACCCCAACTTCACAGATTCTTTCTACGAGTCTGGCTACACTGGCCTCACGGTTGTAAATGTACCCGGCATCGTTGCTTCTACTGCGGGCTCAAACGGCCTTGGCCGCGTGCATCTCATCGAAAACGGAGTCGCCTCTTGGGGTGGCATCAAGATCGTTGGCGGTGGCAACGACCTGCTCGCACTGAATGTGGGCGACAGCGTTACGGTAACTGGTCTCGTTGTTGATGGTTTCGATGCTGACAGCCGTTCTGTAACTGAAATCAACATTTCTAGCGGCGGTGTTAATGTAGAAAGCACTGGCAACACGGTTGTTCCGGTTATTGCCAACGCAGCGACTTTCACTGACAACGGCGAGCAAATGACTTACGCCCTCGAGCCTTTCGAGAGCATGTTCGTACGCTTTGAAGAGTCTGGTCTTGTGGTCGTCAACGACGCCGTTGACACAGCCGGCAACTCACCTCACGAAGGCGATTACCGCGTTGGCACCGACGAACTCGACCCCGCCACAGGCGTGCGTGTAGCCGCAGGTAGCGACGGTGGCAGTACCTTCTCTTCGCTGAACGTTAGCTACGTTCGCGATGCAGACCTGGAGACTGTGAACGGCCAGATGAACGTCACGCCTTGTGTCGTACAAGTTGGTACGACAATGGACTTCGTTCAGGGCATCATCGGCTACCAGTTTAACCGCATCAAGCTGCTGCCCCGCACCAATGAAGACTTCGGTACCGTCGAAAACACTGTTGAAGAATGCACGATCGGTCGCGAAGACCTCGTGAGCAATGCTTTCACGATGTACCCGAACCCAACCAATGGCAAGCTGAACTTCACGTTCACTGGCGAGGCTGCTGCCGATAGCTACACTGCACAGGTATTCGACATGACGGGCCGCACGCTCGTGAACACAGAGCTGCGTGCCTTTGGCAACGCTGCTGAGCTCGACCTCAGCGCACTGCAAGCTGGTAGCTACGTGGTCGTACTGACAAGCAACACTGGCGCGCGTATGAGCAAGCCGGTCATCATTCAGTAAGCTTCACCACTGTGGATGCAGACACGTCGGGTTAACCGGCCACTGTTGACACACAAGCTAAAGACGAAAAATAGGAAGCCACCGATGGAGCAATCCATCGGTGGCTTTTTTATGGTGTTGTAGCAAGTGCGGTCGATGTGATCAACAGATGCACAACCCGGCTACATTATCTGTGATCACGCTCACCAAAATTGCATGAGATTGCTATCTTTGGCGCTTCAAAGGCAAACTTTCGACTAGGCAATGCTGCGCGAAAGTCCCCCTAAAAACGCACACTTAAACTGTTGATACAGATGGATGCACTGATATACATACTGCCGGCCTTTGGTTTGCTGGCGCTCATTTACATGGTCGTTCGCAGCTCGTGGGTCGGCAAACAAGACCCGGGCGACGAAAAGATGGTCGCCATCGGCGAGCGCATCTCAAAAGGTGCCATGGCCTTTCTGCGGGCTGAATACCGCATACTGGCGGTGTTTGTAGCCGTGGTCGCCATTCTGCTGGCCGTTAGCGCCGACCCTAAAACTTCGTCCTGGATGATCGGGGTCTCGTTTGTAGTAGGTGCCATCTGTTCCGGACTGGCCGGATTCATCGGCATGCGCGTGGCCACCAAAGCCAACATCCGCACCACACAAGCCGCCCGTACGGGCCTCAGCAAAGCGCTTGAAGTCGCTTTCGCCGGCGGTTCAGTGATGGGCCTCGGCGTAGTTGGTCTGGGCGTTTTGGGCCTGGGCGGTCTGTTTGCGCTGTTCTTCAACCTGTTCGGTGTCGAGGGCGCGACCAACGCTATTGAAGCGAAAGTCGCCGTCCTGCGTGTCATCAGCGTCATCACCGGCTTTTCGTTCGGTGCCTCATCCATCGCGCTGTTTGCGCGTGTGGGCGGTGGTATCTACACCAAAGCGGCCGACGTCGGTGCCGACCTCGTCGGTAAAGTCGAGGCTGGTATTCCGGAAGACCACCCGCTGAACCCCGCTACCATTGCCGACAACGTTGGTGACAACGTGGGCGACGTGGCCGGTATGGGCGCCGACCTCTTTGAGTCATTCGTTGGATCGATCATCGGTACCATGGTACTCGGTGCTGTGTTTATTGGCGCTGCCGACTTCATGGGCGCCGAGCAATATCTGGGCGGCCTTAGCGCCGTTCTGCTGCCGCTTGCACTCGCTGCAGCTGGCATCATCATGTCGATCATCGGTACTTTCCTCGTTCGTGTGAAAGAAGGCGGTGACCCGCAAAAAGCCCTGAACATGGGCGAGTTTGTCTCTGCCGCACTCATGATCGCCGCTTCTTACGGTCTCATCACGTACATGCTTCCCGGCAAATTCACGTATACGGATGTGCTAGGCAATGAAATCAACACGGGTTCACTCTTTGTCTTTTTGAGTACGATCATCGGCCTCGTCGTTGGTCTGCTCGTGGGTATCGTTACCGAATACTACACCGGTTTGGGCAAGCCCCCGGTGAACCGCATCGCACGCCAGTCGATTACCGGCTCGGCCACGAACATCATCACGGGTGTGTCTGTGGGCATGCAGTCGACCATCATTCCGGTGGTGCTGATCTGCGTAGCGATCTACAGCTCTTACGAACTCGCCGGTCTGTACGGTATCGCCATCGCAGCCGTTGGTATGCTGGCGAACACAGGCATTCAACTCGCGGTTGACGCCTACGGCCCCATCGCCGACAACGCTGGTGGTATCGCCGAAATGGCTGAACTCGACCCGGAAGTACGCGAGCGTACGGACAAGCTCGATGCCGTGGGTAACACCACTGCCGCCATTGGCAAAGGCTTTGCGATTGCTTCTGCCGCTCTTACGGCCCTCGCCCTGTTCGCCGCTTATATGACGACCGTTGGCATCAAGACGATCAACATCTCTTCACCGCCCGTTATGGTGGCGCTCTTCCTGGGTGCGATGCTGCCGTTCTGGT
>CAZTEZ010000226.1:0-5373 GCA_964611815.1 uncultured Bacteroidia bacterium
GACGTGCTGCGCAAGCTGCTCGACCTGCCGACGAAAGTCTCCAGCTACGACCTGGAGGCGCAAGCGGGTGCCGACATTGCAGCCATTAAAGCGCAGGCCGAAACCATTGCTGGCCAGCAATTTAGCGTGCTCGACCAGCGCGGGCAGCACCCCACGCACTACCGGCTGATGCGCAACGAAAAGGCCGTCGGGTTTGTGCTGCTGGGCTTCATGCTTCTGCTAGTCAGTGTCAATATCATCGGCGCGCTGACGATGATCGTGACCGAAAAGCGCCAGGATTTCGGCATGCTGCGCAGCGCCGGCGCCACCGAGCGGCTGATACGAAAAGTCGTGCTCACCAACGGGCTACTGGTCGGGCTCATTGGTGGTGGTTTGGGGGTGCTGCTGGGGGCAGGGCTCACGCTTCTGCAACAGTATTTCGGGCTACTTAAACTTAAAGGCGGCGAGAATTTCATCATCGACCACTTCCCCGTCCAGCTCCAGGTGCTTGATCTGATACTGGCGTTTATACTCGTGCTATTCATCGCCAGTCTGGCCGGTCTCTACCCGGCGCAACGGGCCGTGCGGCTGAGCATCACCGAACAACTGCGACACGGATGATCGGCGACGAACTGGCGGCGGCATTGGCGGGCGAACTGACACCCGCTGAGGTGAAAAGCATCGAACTCGATGGCCGCGAGCTCTCTGACGAGGAGCGCCTTTTGCTGCGCGATGAAGTCGCACAGCTGCTAGAATTTGCTGCCAAGGCCGAGCATATTGATGTGCGGCATATCGATTTGGAATTCATCCAATTACCTGTCCAAATGCCACGCCTTGAGTCGCTGGCACTCGGTCATTGCGAGCTTGCGAGCCTCAGCCTGCCCGAGCAAGCGCCTGCGTTGCAGTCGCTTTCGCTGGTGCACAATGACTTGCAGACTACGACGCTCAACGACTTCCCGGAACTGAAAACGCTGGCTGTGAGCGGCAACCGCGACCTGGAGACCGTCGATTTGCAAGCGTATGCGCAGCTCAACACGCTGCATGCCCGCCAGCTGCTACAGCTCGATTGGCGGTGTTTATCGTCTCTGGATCAGCTCCTTGAGCTGCATATCGACTGCCGTTACACGGAAGCGCTTCAACAGCTCCCACCAAACTTGAAGGCGCTGCACCTCTCGTTCCCGACCCTCTCGCAGCTGACGATCGAACGTCTGCCGGAGTCGCTCGAAACGCTGGCCATCACGCGTTCGCCACTGTTGCAATCACTGAATCTACCGCATTTACCTGCGCTGAAGGTGCTGGATATCAGTTACAACGCACTTACATCGCTACCGGATGTAACGCAGTACCCCTCGCTCATGGAGTTGCGGGTGAAGGGTAACGCGCTGTTGAATCGGGAAATGCTTAACACACTGAAGGAAAGAGGTGTACGGGTGGTGGCGTGAACCGTGATGAACCAGAATTTTCAGAATTAACAGAATTAGCAGAATTTAAGACTAATACAAGAAGCGCAACCGATTTTGAAAATTCTGTTAATTCTGAAAATTCTGGTTCACGCTTTCTGAAAACCCCTGCGCATCCATCTTCCTGAGCGCCAGAAAAACCTGAATGGGGAAGCCAAACGCAAAAAAGCCCGCAAAGAATAGCCCCACCGGCCAACCCTGGATCGTCGGGAATTCAATCCGATACGCCGGCGTGAATTGCATGCCCGGCGGGAAAAAGAGCATGAACAAAATGAACGCGCTGAGGATCATGCCTAGCCACTGCTGGTAGAAGCGCACGTCCGAAGTCAACTCGGTTTTTAGTAACAGCTCCAACCCCAGCAGGACGCCAACCAATCCGAAGCACACCCCGGTGAACCACAGCCCGCGGCTGATGCCCAGCGCCAACATCACGACCCCAAAGAGGATGGCGAACTTCTGCAGTTTTAGTCGAAACGGTTGCGGTTTGGGCGAGCGCATGCGCTGCACTACAAAGTAGCCGACGCTGAAGAACGCCACCTGCAAACTCATGACAAACGCCAAGCCCAGGTACGCCCAGACGCTCGGCCATGCATATTCATCGCCAAACTCGACGGCCTCAAATTGATAGATGAGGAAGAGTATGGCTGTGAAGAAAAAAGCGCTTAAACCGCTCGCTTTGAGTATGTCAACAATGTAGCTGTGTAACTGAGTCGTGAAATATCCCCAGCCAAGCAACAGCAAAACGGTTAGCATCGGCACCAGTATCCAAAGGCTGCCCAGCCCAGTATCGTGTAAACTGAAGAGTCGTTCGTGATTCATTCGAGCGCGAATTACGTATTTTCGAGCAAACCACCGACCCTCATGTCCGAATACCGTCACCTGAACCTCGCCGAAGAGCATAACCGAGACATCTACCATTACCTGACCGGCGCTGTGGGCCCTCGCCCCATCGCCCTCACCTGCACGAAAGACAAGGACGGCAACATCAACCTCGCGCCGTTTTCGTACTTCAATGTCTTCGCCAGCAACCCGCCGACGCTCGTCATCGGCCCCAACCGCAGCGGTCGAACGGGCGTGATGAAGGACACCGGCCTCAACGCTGCGGAGCACAAGCAGCTGACAATCAGTCTGGTGAACTACGACATGGTCGAGCAAATGAACCTGACGAGTGCACCCTTCCCGCGTAGCGTGAACGAGTTTGAACGCTCAGGGCTAACACCCGTTAAAAGTGAAAACGTAGACGTACCGTATGTCGGTGAATCGCCAGTCGCTTTTGAGTGCGAGGTACGTGACCTCTACCAGCTTGGTAGTGAGGGTGGTAGCGGCGACCTCGTCATCTGCACCATCACGCACATGCACATCAAAACCGAGGTGATGGAGTTGGGAGAAAAGGGTAAAATTGACCCCTACAAAATGGATCTCGTCGCCCGCCACGGCTGGAATTGGTACATTCGCGAGCGCGATGGCCTGTTTGAGATCCAGCGACCGATGCACGAACACATTTTGGGTTGGGACGGCCTCCCGGACTTCCTTAAAGACAGCAAGGTATTGAGCGGCAACAACTTGGGTCGCCTCGCGCTGATCGATGTCATTCCGAGAGACGAAGATGTCGAGGCTTTCTTAAAACAAGAAAAAGACCACATGCTCGCCAGCATCAAGAGCCGTGAAGATGCACAGCGCCAGGCGATTAAGTACCTGGATGTCCACGAAGTGCGCACCGCCTGGCTCATCATTTTGGCCGTCGAAAAGATGCTCGACTAAACTCAGCCAATCACATTCACTTCCCGCTCCAGGCGCACACAGAACTTTTCGAAGACAACCTGCTGGATATGCTCCGATAGCGAGTAAAGCTCTGATCCCGAAGCGCCCCCGTGGTTAACGATCACGAGCGCCTGGTTCTCATAGGTCCCAGCATCGCCCATGCGAATGCCCTTGAGACCCACCTGGTCGATCAGCCAGCCGGCAGCTAGTTTCATGTCGTCGCCAACCGGGTAGGCCACTACATCGGGCGCGATGGACTTAACGCGCTCGTATTCAGCCTGTGATACAATCGGATTTTTGAAAAAGCTACCAGCACTGCCGATCGTCGATGGGTCCGGCAGCTTGTGCTGGCGAATCCGACTCACCACCTCACCGACTTGTTTTATAGTATATGGTGGCTCGCCGTGCGTGTCCAGCATCGCCGACTTCAGGTTGCCATAATCGAGCTTGATCTGCGGCTCTAGATTGAGCCAAAAAGTGACTGACGTGATGATGTAACGGTTTTTTAAGTGGCGTTTGAAGACACTATCGCGGTAGCCAAACGAACATTCTTCAAGGTTAAACACTTTTTGTTTACCAGTCTCTTTATCAAATGCTCTTAGAGAGTGAAACACATCTTTCAACTCAACACCATAAGCCCCAATGTTCTGGATAGGCGCCGCCCCAACCGTTCCGGGTATGAGCGACAGATTTTCGATGCCCGCCCAGCCTTGCGCGATTGCATGCTGAACAAAGCCATGCCAGTTTTCACCAGCCGCAACTTCAACGTACACGTGTGTTACATCTCGCTTTAGCTCTTGAATGCCAGCAGTTTGTACATGCACCAGCAAACCGTCGTAGTCATCTCGAAAAAGGACATTGCTCCCGCCGCCAAGCACCAGATGCGGGCGTTGGAAAACCCCATTTTGGTGTAATTTTTTCAGATCAGAAACCGATGTAACCGCCACGTATTCAGCCGCTTTCACGTCTACAGCGAAGCTGTTGTGCGGCTTGAGCGAGAAGTCGCGCAAGAGGGGGGGTAATTTTACCGACGAATTTTGCATATTTGACCCAAAGATAAGCCGAAACCCATGCTTGTTCGCAAACTCCTGCTCTCACTTCTGCCCATCTTCGTGCTCCTCAGTAGCTGCGAAGTGAATGAAACTGTGACACCAAACCTGCAAACCGGGCCGATGGAGGTCACCGTTTTCCCACCACCGCCTGGGCTGATTGGGCCGGGTGCCGTGCCGCTTGAGCCGGCAACGGTTCTGATTTATGCAGATGGTGAGGATTTTCGCGACGAACTGAACGACGACTATCTTTATTCAATTCAGTCGCTGCAAACCGATCTCAACATCACAACGCGTGTGGGCGAGTTCAACCCCGGTAACTATTACGTGTACGCCGAACAGACGTACGATGTGGGTGGCGGTTTCACGAACATTTACAGCGGTGGCACCGCTATACAGGTGCAATCTGACCGCGTGGCGATCGTAGATATCACTTTGAACGTCGTTAACTAAGACGCTGTGGCGAAAAAGAAAAGCTTCAACTACAGCAAGCAACTCGAACAGCTGCACATGATTGTCGAGCAGCTTGAAAACGAAGATGTTGCATTTGACGATGCGCTAAAGCTTGTCGAGAAAGGCACCGGCATCATCGCTGATTGCGAAGACTACCTGAACGAGACAGAACTCAAATTGATGAAAGTGACAGAAGGTGCAAGCGGGCCGGCCTACGAAGACATGGAGGTCGGTCAGTAAAGGTCGAATAAGCCCGGCAGACGTTAGGCAACCGGCCTGATTTCTTGTTAATTTTGAGCTAACACAACCGAACAAGTCCCCGAAGATTATGGCATTTCAAGTTCAAGGCACCGTCCACAAGGTATTTGATACAGAACAAGTTACTGATTCATTTCAAAAACGCGTTCTTGTGTTAACCTACGCGAGCAACCCGATGTATCCGCAATACGTCTCGTTTGAGTTTGTTCAACAGTCTGTATCTGCGCTCGACGGTATCTCTGAGGGTCAGATGGTGCAAGTAGACTTTGACTTGAGCGGCCGAGAGTGGACCAGCCCCCAAGGCGAAGTCAAATACTTCAATACGCTTCGCGCCTGGCGCGTTGCCCCAGTTCAGCAAGCGCAACCGCAAGGCCAGCCCGTGCAGCAGCAGCCCACCCAGCCGCAGCAACAAC
>CAZTEZ010000227.1:0-2988 GCA_964611815.1 uncultured Bacteroidia bacterium
CACGGCGGTCATCCCGTCGGTCATCCCGACGCTCGTTGCGATAGCCACCACGGTTGTCTCTGCGGCTATCTTTGCGGTCGTCCCGTCGGTTGTCGTTGCGCTCCTGTCGTTGTGAAGGTGGGCGGTTGCGGCGCGTGCCGTCAGCCCGAGTAGGCGGATTCTCAGTCTTCTTGATCGTCCGTTTGCGTGGGCGCTTCTTTTGCGGTGGCTTCTCCGTCTTCGGTTGCGAATTCTCCGGCGTCTGCTCCGAGTTGTTCTTGTTTGGTTCGGTAGGCTTCTTCGAGGGCATGTTCTTCGGTGGTGATTTCTTTCGGTTTGGGCAGGTCTTCGAGACTGGCTAAACCAAAGTGCGCCATGAAATAATCCGTGGTGCGGTAAAAAAGTGGTCGGCCGGGGGTTTCATCGCGCCCGGCGGGTTCAATCAGTTGTTTTTCAAGTAGTTTTTGGATGGCATAGCCACAATCGACCCCGCGAATGAAATCCAGCTCGGATTTCACGACCGGCTGCTTGTAGGCGATGATTGCCAGGGTTTCGAGCGCCGTGCGGGTCAGTTTCTTCTGGTCTCTGGCTACAACGGCTTTTCTGGCCAAATCTGCATATTCGGGCCGGGTAAATAATTGCCAACCCTTGGCGATTTGCCGCAGTTCAATGGCCGTTTCGCGCTGCTGCAGGCGTACCGACAACTCTTCCAGGGCCTGCTCTAGCATCTGCTCGGTGGGCACATTGTCGGCATCGTGCTCAGCAAAAACCGCCTGCATATCCGACAGATTCATCGGCCCTTCCGCCACAAACAAAATCGCCTCCAGCTGCTGGCTGAGGATCGTCGTATCGAGGGCGAACGTAGTGACGTTGTCGGTCGGGTTATCAGGCGAGTTGTCAGACATAGCGTTCGGCAGTGGACGTGGCAGTCGGCAAAGATACGCGCTTAGCTTGGAATACTGAGACTGGAGCCGTTAAAGACTGCAAAGACTTTGAGCACGGCATTTGCTTACTCTACCGCCTGAGCCTCAGTCTTCACCCGGCGGCTCATGACCGTCAGGCAGGCGAGGAAGGTGTAGAGCGTGAGGATGCCAAAAACAAACATCTCTACTTTGCTTTCGGAGGCCGCATTCAGGATCGTATTCACGCCCATGTATAGCGTGATTGCCCAGCAAACCGCTGTCAGCCAGACTTTCCGTCGGCCTTTGTGCAGCAACCGCCCATACCAGGTGATGAGCAGCCCGAAACAGACGAGTACGATCGCCGACACAAAGCTAATTGCTCGCAGCTCGGGGGTCAAACTGTCGTAGCGTCCGCCCATCACGTGCTGCGCGTCTATGACGCCGGTACCGACTAGCACTTGCGCCGCGGCTCCAATCAGGAAGCCAGCAAGGGCAAAGCCCTGTGCGATGGTCAGCGGGAGGCGTCGGCGGGTGTTCATGTGGCAAAGTTAGCAATCTCGTGGCTCAGTGCTCGGCGCTCGGCTTCGGCAGCAGAATCCCTCGTTCATCTACCAAAAACGCCGTGTAAACCGATTCGCCATTCTCGAAATTCAGCCGCACGCACCACAGACCGATGCTCTTTTGCAGCCGTATGAGGCTGATGGGTGCGCGGACGCTGTTCATCGTCAGCTGTACATCGTCTGCGTACACCAACTTTTCGCCGTGGTATACGCTGACCTTGCCGGCGGTTTGTGAGCTAATGCGCGCCGTGTCCAGGCGGAGCATTAGGTATTGTGCCTGTTTGTAGATGTTGAGACGCGGGCGGGGGTCAATTTCCTGGTCTATTGCCTGCTCCACAACGCGAACCTCTCGGATCGGCAAATTGTCTTTGACCTCGTTCCAGTTCTCTCCGCCCAGGTGTTCCGCAATATCTTGCTTGATTTCTTCCGGTAACCCTTCCAATGCCTCAGCTTTAGCTTTCGCCTCCTCTTCAGAAAGCTCAATTGATTCGGTGGTGGGCTTATTCCAATGAATGACATTAACGTCAATAGCTCGAGTTGTCTTCGACACTTCACTCGCACTGGCAGTCGTGGTGTGAGACTTCAGGCTGTCACCATGAAACACCCAGGTATGGCTGGCATCAGACCCATATAGCATCACGCTGGCTTTAGCCTCAGGAGGTGGCTGCTTCATTAAGCGGAAACTGCGATCTTGAGCAATAGCAGCAGATGTCATACAGACCACAAGTATAAAAACAGCTAGTAGAGATTTCATCACAGTTAACCTAACAAAAAAGCCCCACCAAACGGCGGGGCTTTCTGTTAAAACTTGCGACGATTCGCACTTTCAGAGACTTAGAGCCCCTTCTGTTTGCGAATCAGGTTCAGGGCGCTGCCCTCGCGGAACCACTTGATCTGCGCGTCGCCGAAGCTGTGGTTGCACACGATCTCGTCGGTGCTGCCGTCGGCGTGCTTGGCGATGAGCTTGATCGTGGAGCCGGGCGCGAAACCAGTGATATCAACATCTACAACATCGTCCTCCTGGAACTTGTCGTAGTCATCGGGGTTCTGGAACGTCAGCGCGAGAACGCCCTGCTTCTTCAGGTTGGTCTCGTGAATACGCGCGAACGACTTCACCGCCACCACACGCACGCCCAGGTGGCGCGGCTGCATCGCAGCGTGCTCGCGGCTGGAGCCCTCGCCGAGGTTGTCGCCACCGATGATGATGGTGTCTTTGCCTTCAGCTTTGTACGCACGTGCCACGTCCGGCACCATCGCATACTCGCCAGTGATCTGGTTCTTCACTTTGCCAGCTTCATCGTTGAAGTAGTTGATAGCACCGGTGTAAGTGTTGTTCGAAATATTGTCCAGGTGACCGCGGTATTTCAGCCACGGACCGGCCTGTGAAATGTGGTCAGTCGTACACTTGCCTTTCGCTTTGATCAGCAGGTGCAGGCCTTCGATCTTATCGCCTTCGTTGGGGCTGAAGGGCGTGAGCAGTTGCAGACGATCCGAATTGGGATTCACGTTGACTTCCACCTCGCTGCCGTCTTCAGAGGGGGCTTGGT
>CAZTEZ010000227.1:2998-5361 GCA_964611815.1 uncultured Bacteroidia bacterium
TGTCCTCAACGTCGAAACCGTTTTCGGGCAGCTCAATGCCTTTCGGCTCGTCGAGCATCACCTCCTGGCCGTCTTTGTTCTTCAGCTTGTCCGTCATCGGGTTGAAGCTCAAGCGACCGCCGAGCGTCAGCGCCGTTACGACCTCCGGTGAGCCCACAAACGCGTGGGTGTTTGGGTTGCCGTCGTTACGCTTGGCAAAGTTGCGGTTGAACGACGTGACGATCGTGTTCTTGTGGCCTTCCGGCACATCGTGGCGCTTCCACTGACCGATGCACGGGCCGCAGGCGTTCGCCAGAACGATGCCACCGATGTCACGGAAGGGCTTGAACAAGCCATCGCGCTCGGCCGTGAAGTTGATCATCTCAGAACCCGGCGTCACGGTGTACTCCGTCTTGACTTCCAGGTTCTTATCCACCGCTTGCTGGGCCACAGAGGCCGCACGGGTGATGTCTTCGTAAGACGAGTTCGTGCAAGATCCGATCAGGCCCACCTCAATTTCGTCGGGCCAGCCGTGCTCTTTCACCGCGTCTTTCAGCTTCGAAAGCGGCCACGCAGCGTCCGGCGTGAACGGGCCGTTCAGGTGCGGCTCCAGTTCGTTCAGGTCGATTTCGATGAGTTGGTCGTAGTACTTCTCCGGGTTCGCGTACACCTCGTCGTCCGCACGCAGGTGCTCTTTGATCGCGTCGGCAGCTTTGGCCACCTCTTCGCGGCCAGTCGCACGCAGGTAGCGCGCCATAGACTCGTCGTATGCGAAGGTAGAAGTCGTCGCGCCGATTTCAGCACCCATGTTGCCGATCGTGCCTTTGCCCGTGCAGCTCAGGCTCTCAGCGCCTTCGCCGAAGTACTCGACGATGGCCCCCGTACCGCCTTTCACGGTCAGGATGCCAGCGACTTTCAGAATCACGTCTTTGGGCGACGTCCAGCCGTTGAGCTTGCCGGTGAGCTTCACGCCGATGAGCTTCGGCATTTTCAGCTCCCAGGGCATGCCGGTCATCGCATCCACGGCATCGGCACCGCCGACACCGACGGCGATCATACCCAGGCCAGCGGCGTTGGGCGTGTGCGAGTCCGTGCCAATCATCATACCGCCAGGGAAGGCGTAGTTTTCGAGCACCACCTGGTGGATGATACCCGCGCCGGGCTTCCAGAAGCCCAGGCCATATTTGTTCGAGACCGACTGCAGGAAGTTGTACACCTCTTTATTTGTGTCGATGGCATTCTGCAAATCCGTGTCCGCACCAACTTCCGCCTGAATCAGGTGGTCGCAGTGTACGGTGCTGGGCAGAGCCACGTTGTCCATGCCAGCCATCATAAACTGCAAGAGCGCCATTTGAGCCGTCGCGTCTTGCATCGCCACACGGTCTGGGTCAAAGTGGACGTAAGCCTCGCCGCGGGCGTGGGCTTCAGTTGCCTGGCCGTCGTAGAGGTGCGAATAGAGGATTTTTTCGGTGTAAGTGAGCGGACGGCCAACGACTTCGCGGGCGGTCTTAATGCGCTCGGGCAACTTGGCGTAGGTTGCCTTGATCATGTCGAGATCGAATAACATAGGGCGTGTGTGTTGTGTGAGTTAAAGGCGCTTTCACCAATGAGAACAGGCTTGCCTCGGATTTGATGCGTTCGCGCGCAATTTAGGCAATTTCGGGCATTTCAGCGCATCAAAAAGCCTTAAGAAGCACAATAGACCACAACTTCCTAGTCAAGAAGTAACTTCAATCAAACATAAATTGAGGTGTGATTTCGGTTTTTGCTACCTGCCCAGTGTGTTTATCTTTTGTAATTAGCACTGGATACGCGGATTGTGGTGAGTTTACAAGTGAACCTTCTTCCCAGAAGATTACATTTGACTTTAAATGGAGGGCTTTATGACTCATTAAGAATCTAAATGGGTTTGGCTGGGAATTTGAAGTCAGCACTAATTTTGAGTTTTTAGGATTGTTTTTTAAAATGTGATTCATGACCTTATCGATGCAGCCTTCGCAACTGATGTCAAAATATATATAATAGATGCTATCGTTCTTAGATAAGATACTCTGAATTGAATCCTCAGCATCTATCGTGTTGCTATTTATGATGCTGTCTGAGAGCATACGATATAGATCTTTGTGTGCTCGCAATGTTAAATCATTTTCTCCGAATTTAACTAATTGGTAAACGGACTTATTCTTTTTTTTGAGTGATTTACTAGGATTGTAGATGTAAAGACTGTGATCTATCAATTTAATTCCACTCCCGAGACTTCCAGGTGTAATAGCCTCGATGGTTTGATTTCTTTCAAAGTCGTGTTTTATCACAACTGTAATAGATTTATTAAGAGACTGTCCAACATCTTAAATTAACCGCTGTGCAAGAATCTGCACCATCCT
>CAZTEZ010000228.1:0-5340 GCA_964611815.1 uncultured Bacteroidia bacterium
CGCTTTTGCTTAATGGTGACCGTGGGTTGTTTAGACGATGGGGTACACTACAGGGCAAGCTCTGTTTCCATGTGTTTGAGTTTGCGTAATTCACTGGCTTCCATGCCACTATACTTCTTCTTCCAGTTGTAAAACGTAGCGGGGCTAATGCCATGCTGACGGCTGATTTCGTCTACGGTAAGTCCGCTTTCCTGCAATTTCAGGATGCTGAGTATCTGGTTTTCGGTAAATCGTGAGCGTTTCATGCGACTTGGGTTAAGGGTGGATTTTGTCGCGCTATGCTCTAAGTTACGTGTTTTGGTTTGTGGGGGAGCTTACAACTCCTTCCCAATCCTGAAAATCCCGGTTCTAAACCCAAAAAAGCCCCACCAACCGGCGGGGATTCAATTTTCTTTATCCTGAGAATCCAGTCTTTAGTCATCCTGAAAATCCTGGTTCAAGATGCCAGCTTCTCAATCAGCACGGAAACCGCACCTTCGGCGCTCACCTCGATGACACCGCTCTGGATGTCGTAAGTCTTTTGGCCGTCGGTGGTGTCGGCTTTCACGGTGCCGCTGTCGAGCGACGAGATGATGGGCGCGTGGCGCTCCAGCACCTCGAAGCTGCCGGCTGAGCCGGGCACGATAACGCTCGTGGCTTCTCCGCTGAACAGCGGGCCGTCCGGCGTAATGATGTCAACTGAGAACGCCATTATGCAGCTTCAGCTTTAAGTTCTTCGGCGGCTTTGTGCACGTCCGCGAGGCTGCCTTTCAGGTAGAACGCTTGCTCGGGGATGTGGTCCAGCGTGCCGTCCATGATTTGCGTAAAGGCCTTGATAGTGTCCTCGATGTCAACGAGCGCACCCGGCAGGCCGGTGAACTGCTCGGCGACGTGGAAGGGCTGGCTGAGGTAACGCTGCACCTTACGGGCGCGGGCTACGGTCAGTTTGTCCTCTTCGGAAAGTTCGTCCATACCAAGGATGGCGATGATGTCCTGCAGGTCTTTGTATTTCTGCAAAATCTGCTTCACGTCCATCGCGCACTTGTAGTGGTCGGGCCCGACGACATCTGGCTGCAGGGCACGCGAGCTTGACGACAGCGGGTCTACCGCGGGGTAGATACCGAGCGAGGCTAGCTTACGCGACAGCTCCGTAGTCGAGTCCAGGTGGGTGAAGGTTGTCGCCGGAGCGGGATCGGTGTAGTCATCCGCAGGGACGTATACGGCCTGAATCGACGTGATCGAGCCGCGCTTGGTCGATGTAATGCGCTCTTGCATCGCACCCATCTCCGAGCTTAGCGTCGGCTGGTAACCTACTGCTGACGGCATACGACCGAGCAGGGCCGATACCTCGGAGCCCGCCTGGGTGAAGCGGAAGATGTTGTCGATGAAGAACAGGATGTCGCGGCCTTTGCCCTCGCCTTCGCCATCGCGGAAGTACTCGGCAATGGTCAGACCCGTCAGCGCCACACGCGCACGTGCTCCGGGGGGCTCGTTCATCTGACCGAACACGAGCGACACCTGCGATTGCTTCAGTTCGTCCATGTCGACCTTGTCGAGGTCCCAACCGCCTTCTTCCATGCTCTTCATGAAAGCGTCACCGTAGCGAATGACGCCGGCTTCCATCATCTCACGCATCAGGTCGTTACCCTCGCGGGTGCGTTCGCCAACACCGGCGAATACCGACAGGCCAGAGTGCGCTTTGGCGATGTTGTTGATCAGCTCCTGAATCAGTACGGTTTTGCCTACACCGGCACCACCGAACAGACCGACCTTACCACCTTTGAGGTAAGGAGCCATCAGGTCAATGACTTTGATGCCCGTGAAGAGTACCTCCGGGCGCACGGCCAGGTCTTCGAAGTCGGGTGCTGAGGCGTGAATCGGGCGGTCGCCTTTCGTCTCGGGTTGCGGCAGGCCATCGATGGCTTTACCGACCACGTTGAACAGGCGGCCACGAATCTCTTCGCCAACGGGCACCGAGATCTGCTTGCCTTCGTGAATCACGTCCTGCCCACGCTTCAGACCCTCGGTAGAGTCCATCGCGATGGCACGCACGCGGTTTTCGCCGAGGTGCTTCTGGACTTCCACGATCAAATCGCCACCCTCGCGCTCGATGCGCAGGGCGTCGTAGATTTTGGGGAGCGTTGCGTTCTCGCCAGAGAAGTCAACGTCGACTACAGGGCCGATGACTTGCGAGAGTTTGCCGATGTTTTGGCCGTTGTTACTCATGCCTTTTTGTAGCTGGTGATAAAAGTAGAGTTGCTGAAGTTGCGGGTTAGCTGGCGCTATTTCGGCGCGAAGTTAGGCACTCGCTCGTGGATGTGCAAACGTTTGCACGCGGGTTTTCGCCTGTAAGTTGCGCGGGTCTGTGAATTGCGTGATTTCACTCGTTTTCGGCCCGGTAGTCCAGGACGCGCTTGAGTATTTCGTTCGCCGGGTTCACGTCTGTGAGGTAGCGGTTGGCCATGACAATCACACCTATTTCATATTGAGGCATATACATGAAATGTGTGCGGTGACCGGTCGTGCTGCCATCGTGAAAAACGACCCAACTTCTGCCATCCTCTGCGGTTTTGTCCGGCGCATCTTGAACGAACCAGGCTTTTCCGATCTGCAAGTGGCGTTCTTCGTCAATCTCAAACACCGGTTTGTTGCATTGCACCAGCGCCTCAAACAGCTCCGGTTTGTCCTCGAGTTTGAATATGACGCGCATGTATTTTGCGAGGTCAGTGATGTCCGAAAGAATAGCACCGGCTGGCTGCATCGCACGGAAGCTCATCCAGGGCGTGGCATCGTTGGCGGCGTTGTAGGCTTTTGCGAGTTTCGAGGTGTCCGATTCCGAAGGCACCGTGTACAGAGACGCGTGCTCCATGCCGAGCGCTTCAAACAGCTCAGGGTAAATCTCGTAAAACGGCCGCCCGTAGACCTGCTCCACCACATACCCCAGCAGCGCAAAGCCCTGGTTCGAATAAATGAAGGTCTCGCCCAGTTCGGCTTCCGGCTCATACTCCGCAGTAAACGCCATCAAATGGGCTTTGGTGTACTTACCGAAGGGGTCTTTGGCAAAGGCAGCGGGGTCATCGGCAGCCATCTGCGCTTCCATCATCCAGGCGACATCAGAAGGCGGAATAGCGCCGGTGTGGGTGTAGAGGTGCCAGATTTTCAAGCTATCCGCGTTGTCACCAGCTAACTTTGCGCTATCTGGCAACCACTGGTTTACCGGGTCGTCGTCGCTCACCTTGCCTTCTGCGATCGCGCGTTGCAGTAGCAGCGTCGTGAAGGTCTTGGTCAGCGAACCAATCTGAAACTGCGTCGTGGTATCCACCTCGCGTGATTTGTCTTTCGAGAGGTGGCCGAAAGTATAGTACTTCGTCTGCTCGGGCGTAACAACCGCCGCCGCAAGACCGGTGATGTCTTTCTGTTTGACGGTCTTTTTCAGGTACTTGTTCAGCTGCTTATCAAGCTCATCAGGCACCTGAGCCTGAACACTGCCCCAGCATGGGATTAATATCAATAAGAAAGGTAACGCGGTTCTCATTTCAGTTTGGCATCAAAGACGGGTAAATCATCTTCCAGGCGCAGCTCCACTTTCAGAGAGTCGAACTTATTACCCAGCACATAATTCAGCTTTTTCTGCAAGTAGACGGTCTTCTTGCGCGGCAGTTTCACGCTGGCGTTAAACATCAGCTCGCCGGGTGTCAGTTGCAGGGTTTCGGTTATGGTGCTGTCCGTCGCGCGGTTGTGGCTGGCTAGGTTGCGCCCATTGAGCTGCAGGTTGTACGCCACATCTTCCGGTAGATCCACGACGTATTGCATGGCGATCTCCAGTTGCAACTGCTGCTCAACGAGCGTTGTCATCACGCTATCGAGCAGTTGGGTCGTCTTGAGCCACGCGCCTCGAAACTCCGGGTTAATCATCGTGTCGCCGCGCTCGATGAACACGCGCTCGCCCCCGCCCCACTGGATGTGCAGCTTGGCCCCGCACGTGGAGTGCACGTCGCCTTTGGTAGTGTAGCTGACCTTGTTCAGTTCGTTGGCGATGAAGCGCGCATAAACTGTGTCAATCAGCGTGGGCTCCACGATGAGCTGCATGCGGTCGATCTTCTTGCGAAACGTGCGTTCGTAGAAGCTTTGGCCCTTCCCTTCCTGCAGGCGCAGGTGCTGCGAGAGCGGCTGGTCGGGGTGAAAGCGGTGATAGTCGATAACGACATCATCGGGGCGCTCCTCGGGCAAATCGGACTTGCAGCCCGTGATGAGCAACGCGACCGCTGAGAGACTAATGATTAAGGACAGCTTAGAGTGTAGCATGACGACAGGGTGTGTGGCAAGATAACCAAGTCGTCTGCAAAGAAGTGGCGAAAAGCACCGGTTATTCGATTCGTCGCACTTAGGCTGCCTGATTGTCAGCCATCTGCTCAGGACGGGCACCAGCTGTCTTCAGTGCGGTGTCCCATTTTTCAAACTTGGCGTTCAACATAAAGCGCTTTTCGCCATCGGGCAGTTGGATGTCCAGTATCTTTTTGTTCAGGCCATGCTTGCCCTGCTTGTAACTGGCGATCTGGTCGATGGGCACATCGATGGCTTGCTTACGGATCTTGTCACCCATAATCAGCTGCGCCAGAATGCCGCCCAATGCGCCAAGCGCGGCCATGCCCGTACTGCTGCTGGGCATAAACACGAAGCGCTGATTGGTGATATACAGTTTACCAATCAGAAGGTTGACCTTGGTTTTCATCAAACTGGCGTTGCCCTTTTCGATGAGTTGCTCGTTGGGGAGGAGTTCAAATTTGGGCATGCTGACATCATTAACGTGATAATTCTATGTATTATAGGGAATTTTCTTTAGTCACCCTGCCTAAATCAATACTTTTAGATTAACGCTCTCGATAACCAGATTGAGGGTTGCCAACTGGCGTCAAACGACGCATGATGATGAACTATTGATTAGCAAAAAACAACTCTTAGTAGTTTAGCTACACTTCACTCTCTGGTTCGCTGAATGCCCATTTTGGTCTATCCTCTGAACCATAACCGGCTGAAGCCAAACCGTCTAAACCGGTGTTGCTCACCTTCAGTGTGGAGCCAGAGCTAGCATTGGCAATTACGTCGATCAAAACGCTTGACATTGATTCGGTGATAAAGGCACACTGGTATTAAATATCGTTTAAGCATCTACAAATTACTTGCGTAAGCTTAGCAAGAACACTATTTTGAACACAACCTTTATTTTGTGGACTTATCCTCATACGATTGCTCCATGAAAGTATTCACTTTTCTCGAACGCTCATGAGTAAGCATGTTGTTTTTGTACTGTAATGCCCCCCAAAATTTAGACAGCCCCATAAGAAAACCTGAGAACGAAAG
>CAZTEZ010000229.1:0-2389 GCA_964611815.1 uncultured Bacteroidia bacterium
ATCGCCGAGGCCGATACTGTGGGCAACACCGCCGGCTACGCGCAGTTTTTGCTCGGTCAGGCGTATGACCGCAAGCGGCAGTTCGAAAAAGCCGCTGCGGCCTATCTAAAAGCGGCCGAAATGGACATCGACATCCGCCGCGCCTCGGTCATTGAGGCCTTCCGGTCGTATTCGGCCACCGGCAACAAGCGCGCGCACGAACTGATGGCACGGATGCTGCGCGATTACCCTGCCGAAAACGATGTCTACTACTTCATTGGGCAGTATCACGGCGAGCGCGAGCGCTACGACAGCGCGCGTTACTACCTGGCCAAGGCCCTGCAAATACAGCCCTGGAACTACGGCACGCACTATTTGCTCGGGCAGGTGTATGTGCAGCAAGACCAACTCCCGCAAGCGGCACTGGCGTTTGCGACGGCCATCACGCTGCAGCCGCAGACCGAGACCTCAATTGAGGCGCTTATTACCCTCTCGCACATCGCGAAGGCTTGGCAGGGCGAAGATTACCTGATGTTTCGCGACAGCGCCGGCGCTTTCAAACCGTTGATGGCGGACTTACTGCCGCGCAAGCTCGAGACCTATCGCTCGCGTTACAATTTCGACGACGACCTCATCGAACTGCTGCTCATGGAGGCCATTTTCAATGAGCTGAAAAAAGTCAACAACCGCGAATTGACTCCCGACGAGGCCTTGTATCTGGAGATTTTCGATCTCATTCGCAAAGACGGGCTCGAACAGGTGTTCCTCGTGCAGCTCTACGGTGGGGTTGATCACAAACAGCTCAATGCCCGCCTCGAAGTGATGTCCGCAGAATACGAGCGCATGCTTGAAGTGTTCGTCGCCAAACTGATCGAACTGGCGTATCTGCCTGCCAATACGCTCCCTAACCAGCCCGAAGCCGTGAAGCTGCGCTACAAAGAAGCTGACGTATTGGCCAGTGCGGGCAACGAAAGCGAACGTGGCGATGAGGTCGGTCAGTGGTGGGCGTTTTACGAGAATGGTTATGTTGAAAAGACAGGCGCGTATAACCGGCTGGGCCACCTGGACGGTACCTGGCGGATGTATACCGAGGAAGGCTTTTTGGACCAGGTAGAGCATTACAAAAACGGCCGCATGGTGGATACGGTCAGGACCTACTACCCGACGGGCGAACTCAAAAGCCAGGTGCCGGTTCAAAACGGTGAGTTCCACGGCGATGAGGACCTCTACTACCGCGGTGGCGAGCTCAGAGGCCGTCACCCCTACGTCAACGGTGAACGCCACGGCTACTGGATGGACTACCACCACGACGGCACGCTCGCTTCCGCGACCCCTTATGAAGAGGGCCTGCGCGTGGGTTTGTCCGTGGAGTATTACCGCAACGGACACGAGAAGCAGTCGTTTTACTTCAAGGGTGGGTTGATGAACGGCCCGGCGCGCGCCTACTACATGAACGGCAACCCCAGGTACGTTGGGGGCTACGACAACAGCATGCCCAGTGGCATCTGGACGTTCTATGACCTGCACGGCGATCTAACGCACTTCATCACCTATGCCGATGGCGTTCGCCACGGCATCACCCGCGAGTACGACCCGCTTGGCCGACTGAAAACGGAGAAGCATTACTCGAACAGCATGCTCGACGGGCAGGTGCTTGAGTACGATTCGCTGGGCAATGTCGTGTTCGATGCGCGCTACGCCAACGGGACGCTCGTGCGCTACAAAGTGCTGTCGGCAGATGGCAGCGTGCTGTACGATGTAGCGGATGAAGACGGGACGCTGCCGTTGGTCAACTTCGACGTGTGGGGGCGCAAAAAAGAGACCGGCACGTACATCAACGGTCGGCGAGAGCGCACCTGGAAAACCTACTTCGAGAACGGCCAGGTGGCGACACTGGCCGAATACGAAGGTGACAAACGTGTAGGGCCTTATCTGGAGTTCGCGCCCGATGGGCGGATCACCAAAATGGAGATTTACGAGGAAGGAGACCGTGAAGGGCTGCTGCTGTGGACGCAATACGATGAGCAGCCGCTCTATGCCGAACTACACACCGACAATAAGTCTGTCGGCTGGCGCTCCAACTATCACCCCAACGGGCGCGTGCACGAACGCGTGTATGAAGACGGCGAGGGTGGGCGGCCGTTCATCAAGCGTTTCGGGCGCATGGGGCGCTACCTCAAAACGACCATTGACACCGACACCGGGCGCATGCACTTCATGTACGGCAGCCGCTTGCCCAACGCCAGCTACAACGAAACGGAACCGCTGAAGCAGCTATCCATCAAATTTCCGGAAGACAGCACCCAGCTTGCCGAAGAGTACGAAATCGCCTACGGCGTTTTTGGCGACACAGAAAAGATCTTCCATATCAACGGTCAGTTGGCGATGCTTAACACCCTGAGCCACGGGT
>CAZTEZ010000229.1:2399-5338 GCA_964611815.1 uncultured Bacteroidia bacterium
CCACGGGTACTACCATGGCCACAAAAACAACTTCTACCCCGATGGCACGCGCATGTACCGCGAAGCCTGGTCGGAGGGCTATCGCGAAGGGGAAAGCCGGGGGTATCAACCGGACGGCAGCCTGCGTTTCATCTGCAATTCGCGCGCCGATGACTGGCACGGCTTCTGTGAGTACTACACACCTGACGGCCACCGATCGACGTACATGCCGTTTTACAAAGACGAGCGCCACGGCCGAGCCTGCTTCTTCAACAACGCGGGCGATACCATCGCGGTCCTGTATTACGATTTCGGCAAAATCCAGCGGGCCGTCTGCCCCTGGGACAGCACCCAAAACGTGACGATGCCCCGCGACGGCCGCAGCTTCCAGATTTTGTTCTATTACCCCGACGGCAAACGCGCTTTTCAGCTCGACACTTACCTGAACGCCCCGCATGGCCGTTTGAAGCGCTACGCCCGCAACGGTCAGGTGATCGACGACTCGGGCTTTCACTTCGGCGAGTGGCACGGCGCCAAAAAGCTATACGCCCCCGATGGCACGCTGCTGCTTTACCAGCAGTTCACCTACGACACTAAAAACGGCGAGCAGCGCCTTTACGACAGCGCGGGCCGCCTGCGCTATCAGGCGCAGCACACCGGCAACACCATCAACGGGCCGACGCATGTGTTCGACGAGAACGGACGTAAAATCAGAACTTATTGGTACGAGAACAACGTGGTGTTTCGCATTGATGAGTACTGAGCCGGGCTTGCGTTGCCCTACTCGCATGCTCAGCGCAACCAAATGCGCGCCTCGACTGAGTTGTGATCGGCCAGGTCTTTGTGCTCATCAGACCACTGCTGGGTGATCTGCCGGACGTCTACATCATAGCGCAGTGCGTCCAGACCATTCTTGCGAAACATGAAGTAGTCGATGACCTTCTGCTGTCCACTCTTGTTCCAGTTGAGGTCGTTGTTGACCCCATCGGCCGTCCACATCACCCCGCCGTAGGATTGTGGGTCGTCGGCGCGGAAGGTCTCCAGCATGCGGTCGTAATCGGGCTGCTCGTCGCGGTTGGTGTTCATATCGCCGCAAATCAGCTGCGGGATGCCGGGTTCGTGGTGCAGGTCGAGTAGCTCCGCCATTTCCACCATCTGACTCACGCGCACTTCCAGTGGGCCGCCTGCGTTCAGGTGCGTACCCGCCAGCTGCATGGTCTGGCCGCGCCACTCAAACTCGACGAGTAGCGCCCCCTTGTTCGCCATCGCATTGTCAAAACCAGCGTGTTGGCTGTACTTCACTGTACCCAGCTCACGTATCGGCAGTCGGCTGAGAATCCACAACCCGCTGTTCGTGCGTGGCCAAATCGCCTTGTTCGCCGGGCCGATCATGTACGGAAAGCTTTCGCGCAGGCCTTTACGCAAAATCCGCCGCGCCCCCGGGTGGAAGGCCTCCTGAAACATCAGGATGTCGTAGTCACTGTTTTTCAGTTGGTTGACCAGCGCGCGTGCCCGTTTCTTTTTACCTGTGAAGTATACCAGCGGTGGCAGCATGTAGATGTTCCAGCTGAGGATTTTCAGCGTGTCGTCGTCGCCTTGGTGAGGTGGGGCGGTCACCGGCGGCTGGGCCATCAGATTCGTGGCAAGCAGCGGCAGAAGAACCAGGATTTTCAGGATAAGTTTTGAACCAGGATTCACAGGATTGTCAGACATGATTTTCAGGATGTTTCAGAACCAGGATTTTCAGGATACTGAAGAACCAAGATTCAAAGGATTTGGGCGAGATTTCCAAGATTACTTTATTGGCAGGGAGAGTGAAAACTAAAAAATTGGCAGCCTGCACTAAACTCCCCAAAAAACCTTTACACTCTTGTAAATCCTGCCCCGAATCCCGAAAATCCTGGTTCTAAATACATGCACACCGCCCAGCTCATCATCATCGGCGACGAAATCCTGATCGGCCGCACCCAAGACACCAACTCGCACTATCTGGCGCGCGAGCTGCACAAGCTTGGCATTCAGGTGCAGCGCGTGCGGGTGATCCCCGATGAGCTGCCCGTGATTCAGTCCAGCATCAGCGAGGCCATGCGCGACGACGAGCTCGTGATCGTGACCGGCGGCCTGGGCCCCACGAAAGATGATGTTACGAAAACTTCGCTGCTCAACCATTTCGGTGGCGAACTCGTGCAGCACGACGAGACCCACGCGCGCATTTTGAGCTACTACAAGAACATCGGACGCGAGCCTAACCCGCTCACCCTCCAGATGGCGCAGGTGCCCAGCAGCTGCACGCCACTGCTGAATCCCGCCGGTGCCGCCCCCGGCATGGCGTTCCGCACCGACGAGGGACGCCACCTGTACAGCCTGCCCGGCATCCCGCGTGAAATGCGTGGCATTTTCGAGCAGCAAATCCGCCCGCAACTCGAGGAGCTAACGCCTGACAGCTTCATCCACAGCCACACCTTCCGGCTGGTGGGCATGCCCGAGAGCAAGCTCTCGCAGATGCTGGAGGGCGTGGAAAGCAAGCTGCCGGATGGCTTCGCGCTGGCGTACAACCCCAGTGGCAGTCTGCTGGACCTGCGCCTGCAGGTGCAGGGGCCTGAAAGCCAGCGCGATCAGCTGCTAAAGGACTTCCAGATAATCAGCGCCGACATTGAGCGCATCATCCAGCCGAACCACTACGCCGACGGCGATGACACCATCGCGCACGTCATTCTGCAGATCCTGCGCGATCGCGGGCAGACGCTCGCCACCGCCGAAAGCATGACCGGCGGCAACGTAGCCGCGCAGCTGGTGGCCGAAATCGGCGCCAGCGATGTATTCATGGGCGGGTTCGTGACCTACACAGAAACAGCAAAAATGGAAAGCTGCGGGGTGCGCGAACAAACGCTCGAGCTGCACTCGGCCGTCGCGCCCGAAACCGCGCTTGAAATGGCCCACGGCGCCCGCAACGCGCTGGG
>CAZTEZ010000230.1:0-5320 GCA_964611815.1 uncultured Bacteroidia bacterium
GAGGTCGATGAACAGCGGATCGTCGTCGACAGCGCCGGCGCCGTCGTCGACGATCCGCTGTTCATCGACCTCAACCTTTCGGCCGAGTACTACCTCAGCTCGCGCATCTCGGTCTGGCTGCAGCTCAACAACCTGCTCAATCAAGAGTATTACCGCTGGCACGGCTACCAGGAGCGCCGCATCGACTTCCGCGTGGGCGGGAGTGTGAAGTTTTGAGGGTGAGGACTTTAGGGGTGGTTCAGTTCTAGAGCCTAAAAACTGCTTTCGCTAATGTTCGCAGGTCAGGTAACTTTGCCGTGGACTAGCCGAGGCTTGTGCCCAGCGAAAAAAATGGCGTGAGTTTGAACCAACTCGCCCGATTTTGCGTAACTTGTATATCACGCGACACTGGAAGCGTGCTGCACCTTACTTTTCAAAGTATTTCATCTTATAGACTAATCATTCAATTCTTGTTCAAGCTTTTTGGTGCAGTAACTTTCGGTCGAAGCGAATATTTATCTAAACTAAACTTGAGACTATGGAACAAAACATACTCCACGTTTACACGACGCCTGCGGGTAAATCAACTTTTGATGACGATTTAGAAGCTATAAAGGACGCGAAAGCACAGAAACTGATTGACCAACGGCTGATCAGACTAGAAACTGGACTTATCGGCAAATGCAAACTCATCGAACCTGAAAAAGAAATCACAGAGCTAATTCTTGACTATGGTGCTGGCTACCGAGTATACATCGCACAGCTCGATCTCAATACTTACTTACTCCTCGCAGTTGGAAGTAAGGGTAACCAGAAAAAAGACATCAAAAGGGCAAAAGGGTATTTAGCTGAGTATAAGTCGCGGGAGTGAAAAACCACTGTCAGTCAAACTCAAAACAGCACAACTATGAAAACAGCAACAAAAACCAGAACTTTCCAAGACGGCCTTGTGAAGCGTCTCCAGGATCCGGAATACGCACTCGGCTTCTTGCACCTCGCTTTCGAGCTCTACGAAGAGGATGGCGAGCTCGCGCCGCTGCTGCTCGCTATCAAGCGGGTGGCGAAGGCGCACGAAATCAAAAGCCTCTCCGAACAGATGGGCATCAAACGCGAATCGCTCTCGCGCTCGCTCAGCGAGAACGGCAACCCGTCGTTTCAGCGGGTGGCCGATGTGCTCAAAACGATGGGCTTGCGGCTGACGGTGGAGGTGCGGGGGGCGAAACTGGGGGAATGAATTTAATTCAGACTGGGGGAACAATGCATTGAAAGCGCCCATGGTGTAAGCAGAAATCTCTCATCATTGAGAATCTGGCGGATACTGGGCGGCTCGGTGGAACTGCTGGGTAGGGCATAGTTAAGAAATTGCTACTTGTATGACCAGCAAGTACAATAATTAGGACTTTTACGTTTGTGTAAGGTCGAGCAGCAGATATACGCACTCATCTACAGGCACAACTGCCAGCCGCTCGCCGCAGAAAACCCAGCGGAGGGCGACAGGCTCGACAGCTACATGCAACTGAAAATGGTCTATGCCATCACGGCGCACAAAATTAAGAGTGACCAGTGGAGGTAAGTCATTCTGCTTTTCAAGTCAAATTTGTTTGGCTAATACCCGACTAACACACCGCCGATGCGCCCCGCGATTTGATGAAAACGTTGCACTGGCTCTACACGCACGTCACAAGCGCTTAGAGGGCTGGTGTTGTATCGGCCGCCAAAAAACACTAACTTCGAGTAATTTAAGTTTTAACAACAAATGGAACGGCTTAAAGTTACCAACTTCGGTGGCATTAATGATGCGACGCTTAAAATAAAGCCAATTACACTCTTAATTGGCCCCCAAGCCTCAGGTAAGAGCCTAATTGCAAAGGTTTTGTATTATTTTCGTTCCTTATTCAAAAACATTTTTGAAAGTGCAGTAGATGGAACACATAAAGCAACGATGCTAAAGCATCAAAAGAGTTTGTTTAAGCAATACTTTCCTCCTGACACATGGACAGAAGGAAGCTTCGAGCTAGCCTATGTGGTTGGCGAAGTATCTATCTCAGTTTCAAGTACTCATAAAAAAGGTAATCAAAATGTGGAAATTACTTATAGCACTCAGCTTGATAAATTATTTTCTGACACCAAACGCATTTACAAAAAGCGATTACAAAAATTTGAAGAACTCAGAAAAAATGAAACCGAAGACTTAGAAATTGGTATTTCTGACTCTGTTGAATATAGAAATTACAGATTAGTTTTTACAGTTCGAAGCATATTTACAAAGAGTCTTAATCAACTTGCTGGAAAATCAATGAAACCATTTTCACAATATTTTGTTCCAGCCGGTCGAAATTTTTACTCTAATATCAAAGAGAGCATTTTTTCTATGCTGAAAGAAAACCAAATTATAGATCCCTTTTTCATAGAATTTGGTTCATTTTACTCTTTACTTAGGGAAAACTATGAGCGGCGAGGCGGTCGGAGAACAAGTAAAAAAAGGACAAATACATCAGTTATTGACAAAAAAATTGACGATATCATGTGCGGCTCTTATCAAAGACAGGACGATGACGATTTTATATATCACAAGGATAAAAGAAAGGTTCGAGTCCTAAATGCTTCTTCAGGACAACAAGAAACATTACCATTATTACTTGTTTTAAAGGAGTTTATGATGAGTACAACCTACCGTGGACACATCATTTATATTTAAGAACCAGAAGCACATTTATTTCCAAGTGCTCAGCATAAAATGGTTGAATTATTTGCACAGTTCTATAATGGCCAGTCATCAGAATCTGACTTATTCTTCACAACCCATTCACCTTATATACTATCTAGCTTCAATAATTTATTGATGGCTGGCCGAAGCCGTAAAATTTTCGATAAAGATGGTCAACATGAAAAAGTTGATGCGCTCAATGAAGTAGTGCCAATTAATGAACAATTAAATCCTGAAGATTTTACCGCTTATTCACTCAGTGGTGGCGATATAACTTCAATAGTAGATTCACAAACTGGTTTAATCGAAGGGAATATCATAGACGAAGCCTCTGATGATGTTAGTAAGCAATTTAACCTAATTTATGACTTGACTTATGAAGACTAAAGTTGACGCCTGTGCGAAAAAGCGGTTTGGCAAAAACATAACTATTGGTGAGAACAGACGCTTTGTAAAATTCACATCAAAAAAAGTTATCAAGCTTGACGAAATAAAGATTGACGGGTGCGTTTTTCCTAAAGGTAAACCACCTGAGCGTTGTGACTTTTTAGCAATCACTCAGGAAGGAGTCTATTATTTTATTTAATGCAAGGGCAGTGGTGTTCTTAAGGCAATCAGCCAGTTAGAAAATAGTATTACCGCAATGAAAATCCTAGGTTTCTCCAGTTGTCATGCATTGCTAGTTTGTAGTAGAGTTCCTAAAATCGACCGTCAAGGAGTTCAAAACGCAAGAGTTAAGTTTAAAGAAAAACTTAACGCAAAGTTGCTCGTTAAAAGTCAGGAGCTGACCATCAACATCTAACGTCGCCCCCGCGCAAAATGCCGCACCAGCGCATCGATGTACGGCCATGATACATCCAGTTGCAGGTGCTCGGCTCCCAAGCTGCGGACATCCAATGTCGGAATGACTTCCTTAAACTTGTTCAAAAGACCCCCGAAGAGCGTTTGGCGGTGGCCGCCCTCTAGGCTGTGCGCCTGGATGAGCCTTGGGGGGAGCGGCACCTCGGCTGGGTAAGTCTGATACGTTTGATGAATCACCTGTATTGATAGCGAACACAAACCCCTATCTTTGCTCCAAAACCAAAGCACCCGACCCCCATGGCCAAATCCAAAGTCCTGACCGCCCGCGCCGACGGCTATTCGCAGTGGTACAACGACCTCGTGAAGCAAGCTGAGCTCGCCGAGCACTCCGGTGTGTACGGCTCGATGACCATCCGCCCCTACGGCTACGCCATCTGGGAGCGCATGCAGCGCGCGCTGGACGATATGTTTAAGGCCACCGGCCACATGAACGCGTATTTCCCGCTGCTCACCCCTAAGAGCTTCCTCTCTAAAGAGGCCGAGCACGTCGAGGGTTTCGCCAAAGAGTGCGCCGTGGTGACCCACCACCGCCTGATGAACGACCCCGATGGCACGGGCGTGATCGTCGACCCCGAATCGAAGCTCGAAGAGGAGCTCATCATCCGCCCGACGAGCGAGACCATCATCTGGAACAGCTACAAAAACTGGATTCAGAGCTACCGCGACCTGCCGATTCTGATCAACCAGTGGGCCAACGTGGTGCGCTGGGAGATGCGCACGCGGCTGTTTCTGCGCACCGCCGAGTTCCTGTGGCAAGAGGGCCACACCGCCCACGCGACCAGAGAAGAGGCGATTGTGGAAGCCGAGCAAATGCTGAAGGTCTACGCTGATTTCGCCGAAAACTGGATGGCCATGCCGGTTTTGCAGGGCACCAAAAGTGAAAGCGAGCGCTTCGCCGGGGCGCTCGAGACGTATTGCATCGAGGCGCTAATGCAGGACGGCAAGGCGTTGCAGGCCGGGACGTCGCATTTTTTGGGACAGAACTTCGCAAAGGCCTTCGACGTAACGTTTTTGAGTCAGGAGAACCAGCAAGAGCATGTGTGGGCGACCAGCTGGGGCGTCAGCACGCGCCTGATGGGCGCACTGATTATGACACACAGCGACGACAAAGGGCTGGTTTTGCCGCCCAAACTCGCGCCCTGGCAAGTCGTGATCGTGCCCATCGCCCGCAAAGACGACGAGCGCGCGTTGGTGCTCGATTACATCAACGAGCTGGCGAAAGAGCTGCAGGCGGTGGGCGTGCGCGTGAAAGTAGACGACGACCCGCAAAAGCGTCCGGGCTGGAAGTTCGCCGAGTGGGAGCTCAAGGGCGTGCCCCTGCGCTTAGTAGCCGGCCCGCGTGATGTGGAGAACGGCCAGCTGGAAGTCACCCGCCGCGATGAGGATGGCAAGCACATGATTGAGCGCGCGCAGATCGTGCAGCACGTACTCGACACGCTCAAGCACCAGCAACAGGCCATGCTGAACGCCGCCCGCGAGCGCACCGAAAGCGATACGCACTACGTCGACAGCTGGGCGGAGTTCAAATCGGCCATTGAGCACGGCGGGTTTGTTTACGCCCACTGGGACGGCACGGCCGAAACGGAGGAGGCGATCAAAGCGGAGACGAAGGCGGCCATCCGGTGCATCCCGCTGGACGCGAAGGACGAGGACGGCAAGTCCACGCTGTGGCGTCTCGACCCCGAGACGCGCCAGTTCGCGGAGATCGCGCGCGTCGACGACGCGACGGATGTGGAGTTCGACCGCTTCGGACGCGTCTATGTAATCGACGGG
>CAZTEZ010000231.1:0-5310 GCA_964611815.1 uncultured Bacteroidia bacterium
CCAGGGTCCAGCGGGCCATCTGAGGAGGAGATTCGACCCGGATGCACCCGTGGCGGTTACCGAAGGCCTGGAGACCGCCAAAGAAGGCGGCTTTACGTATCACTTTTACCCTGAAGACCCCGTTGGCCTGCGCATCTACGAGCTGGACAATGGCATCAAGGTCTACCTCGCGCAGCACACCGACGAGCCAGTCATTGCCTCGGCGATTGCCTTCCACACCGGCGGCAAAAACGACCCCGCCGACAACACGGGGCTCTCGCATTACCTTGAGCACCTGCTCTTTAAGGGCACCACGCGCTATGGTACCAAAGACTACAAAAAAGAGAAGGTGTACCTGGACCAGATTTCGGACACCTACGACGAACTGCGCGATGCTGACACCGAGGCCGCCCGAGATGCGATTTTCGCGCGCATCGACTCGCTGAGCCAGCTGGCAGCGCAGTATGCCATCCCGAACGAGTACGATCGTATCGTCGGCGCACTTGGTGCCGAGCGTACCAATGCGTTCACGAGTCACGACATGACCGCCTACATCAATCAGATTCCGAACAACCAGCTGGAGCCCTTTCTGATGCTGGAAGCCGAGCGCTTCCGCGAACCCGTGCTGCGTCTGTTCCACACCGAACTGGAAACGGTGTACGAAGAAAAGAACCGCGCCATCGACAGCGAGTACCGCCGGGCCTACGAAGCTATGATGGCGGCGCTCTTTCCCACCCACAATTATGGCCAACAGACTGTTCTGGGCGAGACCGACCACCTGAAGCGCCCTGATATTAAGGCCATTGAGCGCTACTACAAAGAGCGCTACGTGGCCAACAACATGCACATCTTCATGGTGGGCGATCTGGACTTCACCGAAACCATCAAGGCCATCGACGAGCATTTCGGCGACTTTGAGCCGAGCGAGCTCAACGACTACGAATCGCCGGAAGAGAAGCTCATCACTGACGTGATTCAACTCGAGGAGTCGGGCCCCGGCCCCGAGCGCGTGAGCCTGGGTTGGCGACTGCCAGGCGCCAACCACCCCGACCTGCCGGCGCTGGATGTACTCAGCAGCTTGCTAAGTTCGGATGCGGGCCTGATTGAACTGCAACTGAAACAGCCTCAGCGCGTTCTGGAAGCCGGTGCGTATCTGTCTGACCGCGAGGATTATTCGACCTTCTCGATGTACGGCAGCCCGAAAGAGGGACAGTCGCTCGAGGAAGTGGAGCAGATGCTGACGGGCTTGTTGCGCAGGATTGCCAGTGGCGAAATCGATGAGCGCCTGATGCGTAGCATCATCATCAACGAACGGGTGAGCGAGACCCGCAAGCAAGAAAACGCCTGGTGGAAAATGTATTCGCTGCTGCCGGTGATGTCGGGCGTGCCCTACGCGCAGCTGGCGACTGAAGTTGAACGCCTGGAACGCGTCACCAAAGCCGATGTGCAGCGCGTGGCACAAACTTATCTGCGCCCAGACAATTACGTGGTGGTCTACAAGCGCAGCGGCGAAAACACCGATTTGCCCAAGATTAAAAAGCCGCCCATCACGCCTGTGAGCATTGACCGCGAGAACATGTCGCCCTTCGCCGAAGAGCTGATGAACTACGACAGCCCGGACATCGAGCCGCGCTTCGTCAACTTCAGCAAAGACCTGCAAATCGACGAGCTCAACGGCCGACCGCTCTGGTACCGTAAAAACAACGAGAACAACCTCTTCACGCTCTATGTGTCCATCGAAATGGGCCAGCGCCACGACCCGATGCTGCCGATTGCCATCAACTACTGGCAGTTTCTGGCCCCCGAGGGCATGACCCCTGAACAGTACAAACAGCGCATGTTCATGCTCGGTTGCGACGCCGGGGTGTCCATCGGCGCACGACGCTCGTACGTGTACGTCACGGGCCCCTCCGAGAACATGGAGAACGCCCTGAAGCTCTTCACGCTCAAGCTCAAGAATCCCGCCCCCAACCCCGAGGCCCTCGCCAACCTGAAAGTCGATATCATGAAGGACCGGGAGAACGCCAAAAAGGACAAGCAGACGATCTTGTACGGCGGCTTGAAGCATTACGCGCTGTATGGCGAGGAGAACCCGTTCAACAACGATCTGAGCACCAGCGAGCTGAAGGCGCTGCATTTCAAACAGCTCCACAAGCTGCTGGCAGACCTGCTGACCGTCGATCAGCGGGTGATGTACTACGGCCCCAAACCGCTCGAGGACGTGAAAAAGGTAGCCGGGGCTTACTTCGAGAAACTCGAGGAAACCACAACGCCCGAAGAGCGAACTTACGAGCCGTTGCGCACAGACAAGCCGAAGGTCATTTTCGCGCACTACGAAATGGTGCAGGCGCAGATGCTCTGGTTGGCGCCCGCTATGCAATGGGAGGCCGACGAATTGGGGCAGGTGCAGCTCTACGAGGAGTATTTCTCGGGCAGCATGAACTCGATCGTCTTCCAGGAGATTCGCGAGTCGAAGGGCCTGGCCTACTCGGCCTATGCGTACCTGGATGAGCCCGACCGCCCCGACGAGCCGGTGGTCAGCTATGCGTTTATCGGTACCCAGGCCGACAAAGTGCCCGATGCCGTGCCGGCCATGCAGGATATTCTCGAGAATTTCCGTCACTCCGATGTGCACTTCAACGCGGCCAAAAATGCGGCGATCAAGAACCTGCGTGCCCAACGCAGCGTACGTACGCAGCCTTTCTTCCAGTATTTGAACGCCCAGGATATGGGCCTGAAACAAACGCCGGAAGAGCTGAAGTTTGAGCAGATGCAAGAGGTGAACCTCGACGACGTGGCCGAACTGCACGCAGAGCGCCTGAAAGACCTGAAGTACACGATGGTCATCATCGGCGACCGCGAGCGCCTGAACATGGACTATCTGAAATCGCTGGGCGAATTTGAAGAAGTCGAGCTCGAAACGCTCTTTGGTTATTAACTTAACCGCATGCAGCAATTTCAGAGCGCACAAGATTATATCGGTAACGACAAACGCCCGCTCGTCGTGGTTCTCACGGGGGCGGGCATTAGTCAGGAAAGCGGCATCCCGACCTTTCGCGATGCCAACGGCCTGTGGGAGAACCACGACATCATGGAGGTGGCCTCACCTGAGGGCTTCGCGCGCGACCCCAAGCTCGTGCTGCGCTTCTACAATTTGCGCCGGGCCGCCTGTGCCGAGGTGCAACCCAACGATGGCCACCGTGCGCTGGTTGAGCTTGAAGACGACTTCAACGTGGTTGTCATCACCCAAAACGTTGACGATCTGCACGAGCGCGCGGGTTCCAGCAAGGTGCTGCACCTGCATGGTATGCTGCGCTATGCGCGCTCTTCTGCAGATGAGAGTTTGATCTACGACATCGGTGCCAAGCCCATCGAGCTCGGCGACAAGTGCGAGAAAGGCAGCCAGTTGCGCCCACATATCGTTTGGTTCGGCGAGGCTGTGCCCAACATTCCGATCGCAGCTGAAATCGTCATGCAGGCCGATTACCTCTTGATTGTCGGCACCTCGCTGGTGGTCTACCCTGCCGCTGGACTGGCTGACTACGCCAAAGACGACGCCAAGCTGTACGTCGTGAACCCTGACGTGAGCGGTGCCAGTCATTACGCCCACGCTACCATGATTGAGAAGAAAGCCGGTGAAGGCGTACCGGAAGTTGTTCGGGAATTGAAGTCTCAACTGAAGTCGTAACTGCCATGAAAATCCTGCGATACGCGATTTACGTTGTCCTTTTTCTGCTGGTGTTCGTCGGTGTGTTTGCGCTGGTGGTGGTCTTCACCGACAGCTGGGCAACGCAGTTCCCGGAAGAAATGGAGGTGGAGGTGAACACGAACAAAGCCAAGCGCCCCAAAGCCGCGCCCACCGACACGCTGCGGGTGATGACCTACAACGTGAAGTTCGGCGGCGCGCGCATCGACTTCTTTTTCGACTGCTTCGGCGAGCGTGTCCATATGAAGGAGTCTGAGGTCAACGCCAACCTGAAAGCACTGGCCGAGAAGATCGAGCAGTATGACCCGCATATTCTTTTGCTCCAAGAGGTTGACTTTGAGGCCAAACGCAGTGCGGATATCAACCAGTACCACCGTTTGATGAAGCTCGCAGATATGCCCTATGGGGTCTATGCCTCGCAGTGGAACGTCGCGTACATCCCGACTGAGGGCCTGGGGCATGTGAACTCCGGGAATGTCATTCTCTCGCGCTTTCCGTTGGAGAATGCCAAGCGTTACCAGCTTGACCAAATGGAGGAGCAGGACGCCGTGACGCGCTTCTTCTATCTGCGACGCAATATCTTGCGGGCCGAGGCTGTCATCGCACCCGGCAAGCGTGTGGCGATTTACAACACGCATCTTTCAGCCTACTCAAAAGACGGCACGCGCAAAAAGCAGCTCGCTGAGCTGGAAAACCTGCTCAAAAAAGAGACCCTGCCCTTCATCGCCGGGGGCGATTTCAACACCCTGCCGCCCGGCACCAAAAAAGTGAAGGGCTTCGACGATAGCGTCTGCGAAGACGACGATTTCGTGATGGACGACTACACCAAGGAGCTCGACTACCTCAGGCCGTTTTACGACAACTACAACGAGGCGATTCCGCTGGCGGACTACAAAGCTGATGAAGCGAAATACTACTCGCACACGGTCTCGGGCCTGGGTTGGCGCAAGGGCGAGCTAGAGAACTTCGACGGCAAGCGCTCGTTTTGGAACCGCCGGCTGGACTACCTGTTCAGCAACCAGCCCTGGATCGGCGGCACCGTCCACCAGGACACCACGACCGGCATGGCCACCATGCCACTCTCCGACCACGCGCCGGTAACGGGGGAGGTGATTCTGGGGAAGAACCAGGATTAACCAGATTGGGGCGGGATTTTCAGGATTTCAATTGGGATTTTGAAGTTACAAAGAGTGTCTCAAGTAGTCATCCTGAGCTTAGCCTGCCCTGAGCGTAGTCGAACGGGAAGGACCTCCTATGGCAGCACCATTACTATTGACGGAGGTCCTTCCCGTTCGACTACGCTCAGGGCAGGCTAAGCTCAGGATGACAACCGGCGGGGGCTCAGGATGCACCATTGAATGGGTTCCTAAAGCATCATGAAAATCCTGCCCGGAAATCCTCAAAATCCTGGTTCCAAACTCACATCTGCTCCGGTGCGCGAGCGCCCAGCAGTTGCAAACCAGCAGCCAAGGTGGCGCGGCTTTGGTCAACGAGATGCAGGCGGAAGTGCAGCATGTCGCTGGTGTCGGCCTTCAGCACCGGCACCTCGTACAGGAAGCGGCCGACGGCCCGCGCGACCTCATACGTAAATGCCGCCAGGTGTGCCGGGTCATGGTTTTCAGCAG
>CAZTEZ010000232.1:0-5301 GCA_964611815.1 uncultured Bacteroidia bacterium
ATTGATGAACAAGCCCAAGCTCATCCTGGCCGACGAGCCCACGGGCAATCTGGACAGCAAAAACGGGGCGGAACTCATCGCGCTCTTTCGCGAACTGAAAGCCGACGAAGGGGTGGGCTTCCTGATTGCCACCCACGACCAGGCGGTGGCTGAGGCTGCCGACCGCGTTGTGTACATCCAAGACGGCAAAGTGCTGAAAACCACCACGCCCAACGCCTGATGCCCACGCCACAGCAGCTCCTGAAACGCTACTGGGGTTTCGAGCGCTTCCGGCATGGCCAGCTCGAAATCATCAAAGCCGCTGCGTCGGGCGAAGATGTACTCGCGCTGCTGCCAACGGGTGGGGGCAAATCGATTTGCTATCAGGTGGCCGGGCTGCAGCGGGGTGGGCTGACACTCGTCATCTCGCCGCTTATCGCGTTGATGGCCGACCAGGTGGCGCAGCTCTCGCAACGCGGATTGAAAGCTGCGTTTGTGAACAGCAGCCTGCCGCCCGCCGAGCAGCTGCAGATTCTGGACAACGCCACGCGAGGTGAGTACCAGTTCTTGTACGTTGCGCCCGAGCGCCTGCTCACGACTGAGTTCCAGGCGCGCCTGCCGTATCTGAACGTCAAGCTGCTGGCCATCGACGAGGCGCATTGCATCAGTCAGTGGGGGCATCAGTTTCGGCCCAACTACCGCCGGCTGGCTGAGTTTCGGGAGCAGTTGCCTGCCATCCCGACGATGGCGCTCACGGCCACCGCCACGCCCGAGGTGCAGGACGACATCATCACGCAACTGCAACTGTACGATGCGTTTCGATATCTGGGCAGTTTCGAGCGCCCCAACCTGCGCTTTGCGGTGCTCTACGAGCGCCCGGCCATCGACCGGGTGGTGGAGGTGATTCGCTCGATCGGCGGGTCGGGCATCCTGTATATGCGCTCGCGACAGGGCACCGAGACGCTGGCACAACAGCTGAGCGTGAAGGGCATACCGGCGCAGGCTTACCACGCAGGCTTGAAGCCGCACCTTCGGGATCGCGTGCAGCAGGCCTGGCAGCAAAACCAGACGCAGGTGGTGGTCGCCACCAACGCTTTTGGGATGGGCATCGACAAGCCCGATGTGCGTTTCGTGTTGCACACCGAGGCGCCGCCCGACCTCGAGAGCTACTACCAGGAAGCCGGTCGCGCCGGTCGCGATGGCAACACTGCTTATGCCGTCCTGTTCCACCGGGGTGAGATCACCGAAAAACTGACCCAGCGGTTCAAGCAGGCCAACCCCAGCCCCAAACTTATCCAGCAAGTCTACCGGGGGTTGCAGGCCGAACTGGGCAAGCGCCGGGTGTATGAGCTCAGCGAAGAGCAGCAGCGCAACTACCGTCTACCGCTTCGTCTGGTGCAGTTTGCCAAGCGGATACGCTTGCCAGTCGCGACCATACATGCGGCGATTCGCCAGTTGGAGCACGCCGAAATGTTGAGCGTCGAAGAGCGCTTTGCACCTGATTATACGCTGCAAATCACGGCGCAGGAGCATTACGTGCGCCAGCTGGCAGATGAGGGCAAGCCCATGGGGCAATTGCTCGAAAACGTGCTGCGCGGACTGGGTGGCGAGATTTTTCAGCGCCCAAAGCAGGTGAGCCCAAAGCGTCTCGAACACATCGCCGAGCTGCCCACAGAAGAGCTGCACAAGCTGCTGGATGCACTCGCAGCAAGGGGCTACATTCAGTACAGCCGGCCGCAAATCGAGCAGTTCGTTCGCTTTCTGCACCCGCAACTGGCGAGCGTGAAGCAGATGCTGTCCGTAGAAGAACTGAGCGCGCGCCAACAGGCGAATCACCGGCGCTTGCAGGCGATGCTTCGGTATGCCGAAGATCTCAAAAGCTGCCGCAGCGTCACGCTCAGGCGCTATTTTGGCGATACCGATGCCACCCCCTGCGGACGCTGCGATGTCTGCACCGGTCGCCACGCCAAACAGCCCACCAACACCGAGGAGCACGCGAAAATTCGCGCGCGACTCTTGAGTGTGCTCGCCTCTACGGACAGTATTAATTACGACGAACTGCTACAAAAGGTGAGTGTGGGTACCCCAGATGCCCGTGAGTTCGTGTTGCGTGAGCTGATTCGCGAAGAGCGTGTGGAGCTTAATTATAAAGGCGAAGTCAGTTTGATTTGAAGCGCTGACCAACAAAAATGCCGATAAGTACAAGCCCAGAGCTTGACTGGTGTTGCATTGCGTGCTAACTTTGCAAGTCCAAATTGCGGGGTGGAGCAGTGGTAGCTCGTCGGGCTCATAACCCGAAGGTCGTTGGTTCGAATCCTTCCCCCGCTACTAGAAATCCCTCACGAATTTTCGTGAGGGATTTTTTTGTATGCACTCAGGAGCTTCGCTGTATAGTTCGAGAATTGTGCTACTAACTACTTGTGCCTGTTTCCATTTCAACAACTCCTTGAAAGTCTTAATGTAAGGCCTAGCTTGCATTCAAGGGTAAGGCCGATTTATACGATTCATGCGCCAAAATACTAGCTTAATAATGAAACCTTTAAATACGTTCTACGTTCTGTTAGGTATATTGCAGAAGCAGTAGCTGTAGGTGAGTTCCACACTGACAGTTCCAAACTCTACTTCCATGTACAAACGACTACTCCCGGTATTTGCGCTGTTTGTTCTAGCTCCTTTGTTAGCCTTAGCGCAACCGAACATTAATCTGCCGCTTTCAAACATCGCCACCTTCTCTATGGACGGCTGTAGTGGCTGTGTTTTTCAATCTGCCGATAGCTCTGCACCTCAGATCATCCTCAGCACATTCTATTTCGACGGCCTGACGGGCGTCAACGTGAATCCCGACCAGTTTGATGTCGAGGGTTTTTCTGCAAATTACGATTCTAGCAAGGCCTTTGTCTTTCGAATCGGTGTGGCCGATTACCCCAACCCCGGCGATAAATACTGCTCGGTAGTAGCACCTACGGAGATCACTTTCAAAGACCAGCGCAATTTTGAAGAGGTGTGCCAACCAGGGGTGGGCAATGTCTGTGGTCCGTTTACGGCTTTAGATTACGTGAACGAAGGCCCCGAAACCGCCCGTTTGCAGTACCGGCGTACGGTGTTTGGCGGCTTTGCCGAGCCCTGGGAGACGGTCGATGAGTGGAGCGTGCAACCCGATCTCACCACACGCACGATTGATCTAACGGCTTTGCCCGTGTTGCCGGTGACGGGCGATACGACGCTGCAGTTTCGCTTCCAGGCCAGAGGCGGGCAAAACTTCAACCAATGGTATTCGATCGACAGCATACGTGTGTCTGGTGTGCTAACGCCAGTTGCCGTAAAACCCACCGACGCGATTACCGACGTCGTCTGCAACGGCGATCCGGCCATCATCTCCGCCACGCCCTCAATCGCGGCCTCTCTGGTGTGGTACGCCGATTCCGTTGGCGGCTCGCCCATCGCGAGTGGCCCCTTTTGGCAGACACCACCACTAACCCAAGACACCACGTTTTGGGCTGAAAGCGAAACCAACGCCCCCTTCCCGGCTTGCGAAAGTGCCGAACGCCTGCCCGTGACCGTCTCGATGGCCGAGGGCGTATCAAACAATAACATCTTCGCGACGGGGCTGACGGCCTCTTGTCAAGACTTCAAACCCGACTCTCTACTCGGCGACTTCCCGAGCGGGGGCGATGGTTTGTACGATATCCAGTGGGAATACCAGCCGCCGGGTGGCAGCTGGACGGCCCTTTCAGGTGAAGACAAACCCTATCTCGCGCCGGACTCGATTTCGGGCCTGGGCCAACACCGCTTCCGTCGGGTGGTCAACGCTTGCGACACGCCTTATTATAGTAATGAGCTGGTGTTCGAGATTCTGAATCTGCCGGCTATCACTGCCAACAGCATTACGCCCCCGGCCAGCACCGATTTCTGCGCCGGAGGCGACCCGGACCCCATCACCGGCACGCCGCTGAGTGCGCTGGCCGGTGGCGGCGGTGCACCCTACGTTTTCCAATGGGAGGTGCGCTCGCCCGGTGGCATCTGGCTGGATGCACCCGGCACCAACGACCAAGCCGATTACGACCCCTCCGCACTCATTGAGGTGGGCGAATGGCAGTTTCGTCGTCGTGTGGGCGCAACGTGTCAGGGCCTCTCCAATATCGTTACGATCAATGTCACCTCTCCGGATGTGACGTTCTTGCCCGAAGACCCCAGCACCCCAGCCGCTACCGACGGCAGCATCAACGTCACGGTTTCCGGAGGCGTACAGCCCTACACGTATGATTGGCAAGGGACGGGTGTCGTAAACGGACAGGAAGACCAAACCGGCCTCGGCATCGGTGAATATCTGCTGACCGTTACAGACGCCATCAACTGCACAGCGATTACGACCATTGACCTGCGTGGCAACGAAATCGGTGGCATGGTCAACACCTACGTGGGCGTCACGGGCTATCCGGCGACCAATGCCGTGACGGTTGATGCAAGCACGCTGCGCGGTGCGGGCGTTGGTACGAATGTCGGCGACCGCTTCCAGGGCTGCGACCGCGTGTTGCTGATTCAGATGCAGGGCGCTGAAATCGACAGCACCTCCATGAACGACGACTACGGCGATATCACCGACATCGGCTCGGCCGGGCTGTATGAGTTCGCGACCATCGCGAGCGTGTCTGGCAACGTCATCGTCTTCAACGACGACCTGACCAACAGCTACAGCGGCAACCCCGTGAACGATGGCGTGCAGCTCATCCGCATGCCCAGCGGCGAAAACCTGAAGATCACCAGCGACGTGACACCCGAGCCCTGGGACGGCCGAACCGGTGGCGTGGTGGCCATCGAGTCTTCGGGCCTGATGGAGCTGAATGCGAACATCGAGGCTTCTGAAGCGGGCTTCCGTGGCGGCGAAATGAAGCCGATCGTCTGTACCACCAACGCCTGCGAACCGGCCTTCGACTGTTCCTGGAGCGGCAATAATTACAACCTCGCCACCACGCAATTTTCTGCGGGTAAAGGCGAGGGCATCTTTAATCTGCATCAAAACCATACTGCCGGTCGTGGCAAGGCGGCCAACGCTGGTGGCGCGGGCAACCACAACGAAGGCGGCGGTGGCGGTGGCGCTGGCTATGGTGCGGGTGGCATCGGTGGCGAGTGCAACAGCGCGACCTTCTGCCTGTGTGATAAATCTGCCGTATCGGGCCGAGGCGGTCTTGATATGAGCGCGTTTGGCTACAGCGCGGCCAACAACCGCATCTACATGGGCGGCGGTGGTGGCGCGGGCAACAACCGTCGGTACAATCAAGCGAATGGTTCACTTGGTCGCCGTGGCGGCGGCATCATTTTCCT
>CAZTEZ010000233.1:0-5297 GCA_964611815.1 uncultured Bacteroidia bacterium
GCTGTCGGAGGCCAGAAAGCTGTTCATGACGTTGAAGTCGGTGCGGGGCAGATAGATGAAGTCCGGGTCGCGCGCCACCAGCGAATCGGGCGAAATGACCAGGTAAGGCGCTTTGTCGTATGCATAGGGATTGCGCGCGCCGGTGAGCCTAAGCAGCTGGCTCAGGTGGTGCCCACCGCCCACCACCACCAGTGGTTCGAGCTGCAAGACGATAATCGTCTGGTAGCGCGTTTTGCCCAGCGTGGCGAGCTTCATGTCGAGGAAATAGCGCTCGTAACGCTGCTGCAGCGTATCGGCCTGGGCCTTGGCATCCACTAGCGCGCCCAACTGCTGCATCTCGCGCCCAATGCCACGCATATCCGTAAAGCGCTGCACAATGACCGGAATCTGCAGCTTTTGGCAGAGCTTGATCAGCTTCGGGAAGTCGCCCGCCTGGTTGTTGCGCATCAGCACGGCGTCAATCTTGTGCTTTTTCAGGGCTGTGCTGTCGAGCGAGTCGAGCGCGATGGCAGGCTTATACAAAATATAGGGCGGCTGCTCGAGGCCCTTGGGCCGGGCTGCGATGCGGTCTTCGGCGCCGTAGGCGTACAGCCACTCCGCCTGGGCTTCCGACAACGGCAGCAAGTGACGCGGCGTGCGCGGGAACACAATCTGCTGCCCGCCCGCATCGGTAATGGTCGTGCTAATCGCGGGTGCGCTGTCGGCCACGGCCTGGTGCGGTTGTTGTTCCGGCTGACAACCAGCCATTAACAGGCAAGCCGCCAGAACGGCGTCACGACACAGGGAGTTGTAAGTTTTGAAAAAAGCACGTAACATAGTTTGCAAAGCTAAAAAAGCGCCATTGGTGTGCACCTTTTGCAAGGCAAGACGCTTTACATTCTTAACGCTGCATGAAGTATAATCTGGATATAGAGGCGGTAAAAAGTCTCGACACGCGATTCGAGGCCCGTGGCGTACACGGCGACTCTATCAAAGACATTCTGGAGGCTGAGCCTTTGGTCGTGGTTTATTTTCTGCGCCACCTGGGCTGTGTGCACTGCCGACACCTGGTGAACCAACTGAACAAGATGCGGCAAAATAACCCGCGCTTCCCGAAGGTGATTTTTGTACACCAGGAAGATATCCAGAAAGGGGCGAAGTTTTTTGAAGTCTGGTTTCCGGATGCCGCGCATATTTCGGACCCCACCAAAACGCTTTACGAGACGTTCAACATCAAACGGGCCAAAACCAGCAGCTTGTTTGCGCCCAAGACCATCGCCAAAAGTTTCACGCGCTTGTTCAAAGTAGGCCAGGCGCTGGTTCCCACCGCCGACCCCAACCTGCTCTCGGGCATGTTCCTGTTCAAAGACGGCGATTTGCTCTGGGCCCACCGCGCCAACACCATTGGCGACGACAAAGCCTCCATCAACAAGATCAGCCAGATGGGCAAGATGTTCGCCACGCAATAGGCGGGTTGGTGCACAGACTGGACAGCCTGGACGAAATGAAAAAAGCCCGCACAGTGTTGTGCGGGCTTTTTTTGATCCGGTATTTTTCCAAATCTGGGTTGGCTGAAGGCTCTTCTGCGAATCAAACGTGTGTCATCGTCTTATTGCTTGATGAACTTCGCCTGATCGACGAACGCGCCCTGGCGCGATTTGCACTCGATGACGTACACCGACGCGCTGAGTTCGGACACATCAAAGAAGAGCGACTGATCGCCGGCTTGCAGGTTGGCTTGCTCGTGGAGCACGCGCTTGCCCACCAGGTCATAAATTTCGATGTCATACGTGCCCATCTCCGGGATGCTGAGGTCGAGATTGACCTCGGTGCTGGTCGGGTTGGGGTACACGTTCATGATCGTGACGTTCTTGGGCGGCATCATGTTCAGCGCGATGGGATCAGACACCTCGACCGTGCCGTCGAGCTTGTGTGCCATCAGGCGGTAGTAGTTGATGCCTGTAACGGGTTCGTTGTCGAAGAACTCGAAGTTGGCGTTCTTGTTCTCCAAATCGCCGTTCACCTCGCCGATCTTGGTGAACACATCACTGTTCTCGCCGCGCTGAATCGTCCAGTTCACGACATCCGGCATCGCCTGCGTCTGGTAGTTCCAGTACAGTCGGTTGATGCTGTTTTCTACAGTCTCGCCCTGGAAGTTGAGCCCGTCGATGGCCAGTGGGCAGGTGTTGTCAACCTGGATGAAGCCATCGTGGTTGCCCACGCCTAGCGTCGAGGCATCGAGCATGATGGTGTAGTTCATGTTGGGCTCCAGGTTGGTGTAGGTGGTCGACCAATTCCAGGTGCCGTTCAGTTCGCAGTTCGATACGATTTCGCATTCGACTTGCAAATCAGGATTGAAATCGCAGGGCGTGGCATCCTGGTAGATCGACAGCGCCAGGTAGTCCGTCGGAACGTCGAGAATGCAACTGCCGCCCACATTGGCATTCACCGTCACGGTGAATTGGCCGCAGACCGCATCAACCCCGAAGGGTGTTCGGAAGGTGTAGTAGACTGACTGGTCGGGGTCGCCGCCCTGGCCACACTCGCGGTAGCCCAGGTCGCTGCCAGAGTCTTCGCCAGTGGCCCCGTCGTTATCGAAGCAGTAGGGCACACCGAAGTCCATCAGCTGCGCCACGTCGCAATCGTCGGGCCCGCAGCGGAAGCTCGCGCAGATGTTAAAGTCTTCAGCGAGGTTGTTGCCGCCGTCGTCCCACACTTGCAGGTAGACCGTCTCGCCGGGCGTGCCGTTCACGTAGAAGCTCACGTCGTCGTTGAGGCCGCCATCGTTGCAGCCCTCTGGTTGCAGGTTGCTGCAATCGCCGGTGTAGGCCGCCACCACCATCGTCGACTGGTTGAATATACTGCCCACCTCGTCGTCGCCCTCAATGAGCGCCGTACCGCTGGGTGGCAGCGTGAACTGGTACCAGATATCGCCGCAGTTTTCGCCACAGCTTTGCGTAAATGGCGTGTTCTCGCTGACGGTCGGGTTGGTGCCGTAATTTTCGGTTTGCCACGCACCGCTGCCCTGGCAGGGTTCGCTCTCAAGCGGGAGCGGAATCGCTGAACCGCATTCGTTGTTAGAAGGCCCGCCAGAATACGTTGGGTCCGCATCGCTGATCGTGATCGTGAAATCACCGTCGTCGCCCACCACGTCGAGGCCGTCGAGCTGGATGTAGTAGCGCTCGCCGGGAATCAGGCAGCTCTCGGTGTGCGAAACATCCGGGTCCAGCGGGTTGATACCGATGTGCGGGCCGCTGAGTTCTTGCAGATCAGCGAAGTTGCAGCCCGGTGCCGTGGACTGGTAAATACGGAAGGTTGGCCAGATGAATTGAATCGCATCAATATCAATGGTGGCCTGGCCAGAGGGCGGGGCGATAAACGAGTACCAGACGGTCTCGTCGTTGCCGCTCACGTTGGGCTCTGCGGGCTCAACATCTGCGCAGGCGTTGCTGCCAGCCACCGGGCCCACCGAACCACCGGCAAAGCTGCCGAGGTTGTTCGCGAAGCAGATTTCGTCGTTGCTGGGGTCAGGCGTGGGCGTGCCGTCGTCCGTGATCTGAAGGTCGAACGTACCGCGATTGCCCAGCACGTCGTCGCCGTCTACCTGGATGTAGTAGGTCGTGTTCGGGTTCAGGCATTCGAGTGTCAGTGTCGCATCGCCACTGAGCGCGCCAAGCGTACTGCGCTCTTCGGTAAGATTGCCGAACGCACAAGTGCCACTGTTGGCGATATAGGCAGTCATATTCACATCGATGCCAACTGTATTGAACGCCTGCACCGTGATGGTGCCGGGCGTGCCACTGGTCGTGAATTCATACCAGAGCGTCTCGTCGTAGTTGGCGCTCGTGATGATGGTGCTGCCACTCACGTTCGGTTCGCCAAGCTCTTCGGTGGCACAGCGGTTGTTGCCAGAAGACACCGGCGTGGCACCGCCTGAAGCCAACACGCCAAAGTCGACTGCGTTGCAAATGTCGTCGTTGTTGGGGTACACGTTCGCCGAGCCATCGTCGGAGACCGCAATATCGAACGTGCCCTCGTTACCAAGCAGGTCGTCACCGTCGACCTGAATCGCGTACCATGTCAGCGGCGGCAGGCAGGGCAGGTCGAGGTCCACATCGGCGCTCGTTACCTGATTCTGGCTGCTGATTTCAATCAGTTGGCCAAAGTTGCAGGCCTCGCCGGCTTCATACACGGTCACGCTGGCATCAATACCCGCCAGACTATTGACGTTGATATTCGTGAGGCCGGGATTCGCAGGGGTGCGGAAAAGATACCAGACGGTTTCGTCGTAATTCACGGCCGTGGGCACGCTGCCGCCGCTCACGTTGGGTTCGCCCGGGTCTTCGGTGGCGCAGAAGTTGTTCTGGCTGGTCAGTGTGCTGTTGCCACCTTCCGGTATGGTGCCCAGGCTGGTGGCATTGCAGTACTCATCGTTGACCGGGAAGGTGTTTGGCACGCCGTTGTCGACGATATCCAGGTCAAACGTGCCCTGGTTGTCAAGAATCGAGAGCGCGTCTTCAGCATCCATCTGAATGTAGTAGGTCGTGTTCGGCCGCAGGCAGTCGAAAGTCTGGCGCGCATCCGTCAGTCCCATCAGCACCGACTGATCGATCTCCTGCAGGTCGCTGAACGCACAGCTGGGCGCGTTGGTGGCTTCATACAGCACGAAGCTGGCGATCATCGAGCCGCTGGTGTTCGTGATTTCGATATCGACATCGCCGGGCGTGGCGCTGGTCTCGAACGAGAACCAGACGGTCTCGTCGTAGTTGATGTTGTCGTACAGTCCGCTGCCACTCACGTTGGGCTCGCCAATTTCCTCCGTCGAGCAGAAGTTGTCGCCGGACGTTGCCAGCGCACCACCCGAGGCGAGCGTGCCGAGCGGATCGGCATCGCAGATGTCGTCGTTGGGGGCAGTTGAAGGCGGCACACCGTTGTCGGTGATCGTAATGTCGAAGGTGCCGTCGTCGCCCAGGTTGACCATCGTCGAGATATCCGGCAGGTCGGCACCGTCAATCTGGATATAGTACCAGGTCTCGGGGCGCGGACACTCGATGGTCTCTGAAATGCCAAACCCTGGAATGATATTGTTGTTGGCGTAAATTTGCTGCAGCTGCGTGAAATCGCAGGTGACACCATTGGGCGCGATGTAAATGTTCATCTGCGGTGCCAAATCGTCCGTGATGTCCGACAACTCAACTTCGATTTCGCCTGGAGAACCGGTTGTCCGGAAGCGGTACCACACCGTTTCATCAAAGCCCTCACTGAAAATACTGACGCTCGAGCTGACATCCGGCTCGCCCACTTCCTGGGTAGCGCAG
>CAZTEZ010000234.1:0-5279 GCA_964611815.1 uncultured Bacteroidia bacterium
CTTGAGACGTGCTTCCGTCGAAATGCCGTTAATCGACTTATAATCAATATGTTGCGGGATTTTTACAGCTTCTAAGCGGCGCATTTTCTCCACCATCTGCTGCTCCTTTTTCAAGTAGCCGGCGTATTTCACCTGAATCTCCGCCTGTTCCACGTGCTCGGTGGGGTAGGCCGCAATGAGTTGCTCGACGGCAGGTGAGAGCTTGGCCAGGGTCTCGAGGTCCAGCGTCGGGCGGGTGATGAGCTTCGCGATGGGCTGGCGCTCTTTGATCGTCGAAACGCCCATCTCTTCGAAAGCGGTGTTCACGTCTTCGGGCTCCAGCTTCAGTTGAGCAAACTGTGTTTTGAGGTGTTCCACGTTCGCCTTCTTTTCTTGGAAGCGCGCATGGCGCTCGTCAGTAGCCAGTCCGATGGCATAGCCGAGCTCGGTCAGGCGCCAGTCGGCGTTGTCTTGGCGCAGGAGCATCCGGTACTCAGCGCGTGAGGTGAACATGCGATAGGGCTCGTCCGTGCCCTTGTTGATGAGGTCGTCGATCAACACACCGATGTAGGCATCATCGCGCCCAAGCACAATGGGGTCTTCTTCACGAAGCCTACGCACGGCGTTGATAGCAGCCATAAGTCCCTGACAACCAGCCTCTTCGTAGCCTGTTGTGCCGTTGATTTGTCCTGCAAAATAGAGGTTCTCAACGCGCCGTGTTTCGAGCGATAACTTCAATTGTTGCGGTGGGATGAAGTCATACTCGATGGCATAGCCTGGCCGGAACATCTTCGCGTTTTCGAGGCCTTCGCATAGGTTCATGGCTTTCTGCTGCACTTCGTAGGGCAGGGAAGTGGAAAGGCCGTTCAGGTAGACCTCACATGTCTCCCAGCCTTCCGGCTCTATGAACAGCTGGTGGCGCGACTTGTCAGCAAAGCGCACGACTTTGTCTTCGACGCTCGGGCAATAACGTGGGCCAGTGCTGTCAATCTGCCCGTTGTACATCGGTGATTCGCCTTTCTCGACGCTCTCTGCAATCAGGGCGTGCACGTCCGGGTTGGTGTAGCCGATCCAGCACGAGCGCTGCTTTTCAAGTTTGGGTGTATCGAGATACGAGAACTGTCCTAGCACATCGTCGCCGGGCTGCTCTTCCAGCTTCGTGTAATCAATCGTGCGGCCATCCACGCGGGGTGGGGTGCCGGTTTTCATGCGCCCGGTCTCAAAGCCCAAGTCAATCAGCTGCGCGGTGATGCCCTTACTTGCGCGTTCGCCAGCACGTCCACCGCCAAACTGCTTGTTGCCGATGTGAATCAGCCCGTTCATGAACGTGCCGGTCGTCAAAATGACGCTTTTGGCATGAAACTCCAGCCCTAGGCTGGTCTTGACGCCATAGCACAGACCATCTTTAATCAGTAGCTCGGTGACCATTTCCTGCCAGAAATCAACCTTGGGCGTGGCTTCCAGGGTGTTTCGCCATGCTTCAGCAAAGCGCATTCGGTCGCTCTGCGCGCGTGGTGACCACATCGCCGGGCCCTTCTTGCGGTTGAGCATGCGGAACTGAATCATGGTCTTGTCGGCGATGATGCCGGCCTGCCCGCCCAACGCGTCGATCTCACGCACGATCTGGCCTTTGGCAATGCCGCCCATGGCGGGGTTGCAGCTCATCTGGCCGATCTTGTTCATATCGAGCGTCACGAGCAGCGTGCTAGCGCCCATGTTGGCAGCGGCAGCGGCGGCTTCATTACCAGCATGCCCACCGCCGACTACGATCACATCATATGTATGTGCAGCTTCCATGCAGATAATCTGCTTTAAAGTTGGTTGTAGGGGTTATTAAGACCCATAAAGTTATGCTTTAAAAGGGGACTGACCATAAGCATTATAGTCTGTTAGTGTCTTCGCCCAAACCCAATTCAACCCCCTCTTAGGGGGTTCCACGTGGAACGCGGTAAGCGCGGGTAAAATTGGGGTGGAGTGAATATGCAACGTGAACTGCTACGCCTATTTCGCGTCCTGCTGCCACCCAAAACCAATTCAATTCCCGCTTAGCGGGCCTCCCAGAACCAATTCAAATCCACCTTAGGGTGTTCCACGTGGAACGCAAAAAAAAAAGCCCACTGTTGAGCGGGCTTTGATAGTAAGTAGCATCCAGATATAATCACAGACCAAGCTCCGCAGACAAGTCCAACATACGCTGGATAGGCTTCAAGGCTTTCAAGCGAAGCTCTTCCGGCATCGTAATCTGCGGCTGTTCATAGCGCATGGCCAGATAGATCTTCTCAAGGGTGTTTAGCTTCATGTGCGGGCAGTTGTTGCAGGCACAGGTGTGGTTGCTGGGCGCGGGGATGAGCGTCTTGTCTGGGGCACGCTTTTTCATCTCATGCAGGATGCCCGGCTCCGTCGCCACGATAAAGGCTTGTTGATCGCTGTGCTCAACGCGATTCAGCAACTGCGATGTGCTGCCGATAAACTCTGCCATTTCCAGCACATTCGACTCGCACTCCGGGTGGGCGATCAATTCTGCCTCAGGATGCGCGTCAACGAGATCCTTGATCTTACGGTAGTTAAAGATCTCGTGTACCATGCACGCACCCTTCCAAAGCACCATCTCGCGGCCAGTGACTTTGTTGATATAGGCACCCAAGTTCTTGTCGGGTGCAAAAATCAGCGGCTGGTTTTTGGGGAAGCTCTCGACAATCGCCTGCGCGTTGGAGCTAGTGACAATCACATCGCTCAACGCTTTGAGCCCGGCAGAGCAGTTAATGTATGTCACTACCTTGTGCTCTGGGTACTGCTTCTTGAACTCAGTAAACAGCGGCGGCGGGCAGGAATCTGACAGTGAGCAGCCCGCGTTGAGGTCGGGCAGCACCACCGTCTTTTCTGGGTTGATGATCTTTGCAGTCTCAGCCATAAAGTGCACACCCGCAAACAAAATCATGTCGGCGTCGGTACTGGCGGCTTTTTGAGACAAGCCCAGACTATCACCGACATAATCGGCGATGTCCTGTATGTCGGCATCCTGGTAGTAGTGCGCCAAGATCACCGCGTTCTTTTCAGATTTCAGCCGCTCGATCTCTTCGAACAGATCCAGGTCGGGTGCCACGTCTTCCGGCACGTAGCCAATCCGCTTGATCCGGCTCAGGTCGAGCTCGGCATTCTTCACATTTTCCATAATCGTTTAAAGGAAGTCTTTTTTAAAGTTTAAAGCTACTCTGTTATTGTACGTATGGATAACTCGAAGGTTTCCAGCTTTAAACGCTCACTGCTACGTGTCAATACACAAGCAGTGCACTTTAAAACGCCCTTGAGCGCAATTTAGTTTATTGAATGCTTACTTTAGCAACAACTAGTTAAACCACTAGCAATAAGCTGATCGACGCTGAGCTATTGTAGTAAACTTCAAGAGAAAGTTATAGAAGCTATCCACATGCACCTCTCAAACCCACAGGTGGTATGTGTGTAACCGCAATTCACATTTCGGTTGTTTCTGCTGTGGGTAAGCGGTGATCTGGCGTGCATAAATGCGTGTACATCTGCTGTGGATATCCATATTCTCCTGTAATTGACCTACCGTATTTAAACGAATAATTCCACTACCCTTCGGAATGTGGAAGACCGTCGGCTTATGCACTTTAAACCAGCTAGTTGTGCACAAGCGGTATATGTTTAACGTGATCACAACGAAAAAGCCTTACAGCTGACGAACGTTAGGGTGCCTATACAAAAATATACTCCCATATTTCGACGATTGCCCTTGCTTTCGTGGTTAAACAAACTTGCCTTTAAACGACTAATTATTATATTGAGGCCTAGCGTTTTTATCCCCAGAATCATGCAATACTTCTTACCTTTTCTGCTCTTGTGTTCGTTCTTCTCGCAGACGCTGATGGCACAAGTCGGCATTGGCACAACAACTCCGAACAGCAATGCGATCTTGGACCTCGATGCTGCGGACAAAGGCTTTTTGCCACCGCGGCTAGACACCCTCAACGTCACAGGCCTAACCGCGACCGAAGCTGGTATGATGGCCTTCAACACACCCGACAATCAGCTGTACATCTGGGATGGCACCACTTGGCAGGTCTTCAGCACCGGCAGTGGCAGCCCCTGGGTGGATGTCGGCGGGGGACAGATTGCGTATACTATCGGCGATGTACAAATCGACAATGCGTTGATGGTCGGTCTTTCTGCGCCTTACAATGCATTTGACGCCGCGTCTTTCAGGAATAACGTATCGAATCAGACCAGTGTTACGATTGTAAACGAACAAGCAGACGGTGATGCACGTTTGGAAGTAGCGGGGATCAATGGGTCAAACCAAAGCTATGTGCGGTTTACCGGGTCAGTTGGCTCTTGGGCGGCGGGTTATACGCACACCGCAGGCAACGGTTGGGCGATCGGCGAAGGCAATTCGCCTTCCTCGAATACGCGTCTCGAGATTCGCCCGGGTGGCAACGTTGGAATCGGGTCATTTACACCTAGCGCACGCTTGCACGTCAACGGCGACTTCAGGGTACAGAGCGGCACGAATATCGACAATATCGTACCTGTCGGCACTTCTTCGCTGTTTCCCGATGGGACGGCTTTCAATGACAATCAACTGCTGACGGCTTCGGCCATTGACCGCCTGATCAGTGATTCGCTGGCCACCGTGGACGGCTCGCTTTGGGATGACAACTCACCCGATATCAGTTACACTGCCGGCAACGTTGGAATTGGCACAAACAGCCCGACACAACCCTTGACCGTCAATGGCAATGCGCTATTTCAAAACAATTTGGAAGTGATTGGAAACGGTGGAGACCGTACTCTAACAGTTCGTTATTCAGGTACGGGCACACCAGACTCGCGCGTGTTCATTGACAATAACGGCGTTGGCGATGCTTACACTTGGTACCAGGCCAGCGCAAAAAACTATGTCGTTGGGATAGACAATGATCAAAATCAGTTTCGGATAATCAACGCTAATTCGATGGCAGGCACGGCACGGCTCGTCATAGATGCTGGTGGCAATATCGGTATTGGCACCACTTCGCCCACATCGCGTCTGGACGTCAATGGTGATTTACGCATACAAAACGGCACGATTGTAGACAATATCGCGACAACCTTAGTCGGCAACGCAAACAACGGTAGTCTGCTCACGGGTGCCGCAATCAATGACGCGATCAACAATGCCGTTGCGGCGGTCGGCTTAACACATTTCATAGAATCATTCGCACCACTTACCGACTCCGCCAGCGTCTGGGAGCCCAGCATCGGCACCAACGTGGGCATCGTCTTGCAACCACGCGGCACGG